>JBKDZI010000001.1:0-52236 GCA_047971215.1 Bacilli bacterium
ACGTGGAAGCGGACATTTAAGTTATACATTAATGAATGTCGCAAATACAATAATTATATATAACCCACAATTTTATGATTACTACACTAAAAAACGTTTAGAAGGTAAAGCACATCTTGTAGCTTTATCGCATGCTTGTCAAAAGGAAATTGGAATAAATAATCAAATTCTACCTTCAAAAAAATGTTTATTTTGAAGGCTTTTGGCGTGGAATATTTCCAATATAAATATTTCTTTAAAAAAGGACTTGACTTATAATAGTTAGCCTCCTTTTATATAAATTTTTGTATATATTTGTCTATTTCCTCTGGTGTAATTGTAGATTCAAATCTTTCAACTACGTTTCCACTTTTATCTACTAAAAATTTTGTAAAATTCCATTTAATATTAGAATTATTTTTGTAATCTTTATCATGCATTTTAATAATAGGCTTAAACATTTTACCTTTTATACCTGAAATACCTTTAAATCCTTTTTGCTTTTTTAAATAAGTATACAATGGAATCTCATTTTCGCCATTAACTTCTATTTTTGAAAACTGTTCATAAGATGTATCATACTTTAAAGCACAAGTTGTGTGAATTTCTTCATCTGTATCAGGTTCTTGATTTCCAAATTGATTACAAGGGAATGCTAGTACTTCAAAACCTTATTTTTTATATTTATTATATAATGTTTCTAATCCTGTATATTGTGGTGCAAAACCACATTCTGTAGCAGTATTTACAATTAGTAGTACTTTATTTTTGTAGTTACTTAATTGTATATTTTCTCCTCTTATATTTTTAATACTTAAATCATAAATTTCCATAATTTAATCACCTCTTTAATTGCATACAATTAAGTTATATGCAATTATATTTAAAAAATCAATATACTTTTATATTTCTATTTTGTTTTTATAACTTGATTTTGACATAAAATAACCACATTACTTATTGTTCAAATAATGTGGTCATTACATACATATAAATATTTATATACTATTCTTATTAGAAATTAAAAAATATTTAATCATTTCCATTTAATCTAAATATTTTTAAAATTTCTACAATTACTATCGGTAATAAAGCCAATATAATTATTACAAAAAAATTATTTAAACTCAAAATTGCTATACCAAAAATATTTCTTAAAAATGGTACTAAATAAATAATACTCATTAAAAATATTGAAAATAAAATTGAAAAAATTAATTTACTATTATTAAATGGATTTGAAGTAAATATAGATTTTGCTTCTTCCCTTACATTAAAAATATGAGTAAGTTGAGTAAAACTAAGTACCAAAAATGCCATAGTTTGACCAGTCATAATTTTAGTAACATCATCAATATTTGGAGTATTAAGTCCTATAATAAATCCAATTAATGTCAATATTCCAACCATTATACCTTGATAAATAATTCTATACATTCTAGATTTGTTAAATAGAACTTTATTATTTTTAAGAACTTTAGGATCCATTAACTCTTTACTTGCTGGATCTACACTAAGTGCAAGTGCTGGAAGTGAATCAGTTACTAAATTAATCCATAAAATATGAATTGGAAGTAGTGGTACTAAGTGAGCTAAATCAGTTATTCCACAAACTGAGGCAATAATTGGAGTAAACAATGTAGCTAAAAATAAAACAAACACTTCAGCTAAATTACTAGATAATAAGTATTCAATAGATTTAACAATATTTCTATACGTTTGTCTGCCTTCAAAAACAGCATCAACAATTGAAGAAAAATTATCATCTGTTAAAATTATATCAGAAGCTTCTTTAGATACATCAGTTCCAGTAATTCCCATTGCAACACCAATGTCAGCATTTTTAAGTGCTGGAGCATCATTTACACCGTCACCGCTCATTGCTACAACTTCACCATGAGTTTGAAAACATTGTACGATTCTAACTTTATGTGAAGGGGCAACCCTTGCATATACTTTATAATCATATATTTTATTATCAAATTCTTCATCTGATAATAAATCAAGTTCTGCACCTTCTATTACCTGACTCATATTATCTGCAATACCTAACTTCATCGCAATAGATGCAGCAGTAATCTTATGATCACCAGTAATCATGATAGGTGTAATTCCCGCATTTTTACAATTTAATATTGAAGTTTTCACACACTCCCTAGGAGGATCAATCATACCAACCATACCAACATATATTAAATTATTTTCAAGACTTTTCATTTCGTTATCATCTGGGATTTTATCTAATATTTTATATGCACAACCTAAAACTCTAAGTGCTTCATTTGCAAGTTGTTCATTAGTTTTAATGATAATATTTTTATATTTACCAATATTTTTAATATTATCTTTAATTAATATTTCATTTGAAATTTTCAATATTTCATCTACTGCACCTTTTACACATACAATATACTTATTATCAAACTTATTCACTGTAGTCATAAGTTTTCTTGTTGAATCAAAAGGAATTTCTTTAATACGCTTCATTTTATCATTTAAGCTAATAGTATCAATATTAAGCTTTCTAGCAAAATTTATAAAAGAAGTTTCAGTAGGATCACCTATTACTCCATCATGAGAAATCATAGAATCATTACATAAAACAGAAATAGTAATTAATTTTTCTAAAGTTGTAGCCATATCTATTTTATTTTCATATAACTTATTATCAAAAAATACTTTTTCTATTACCATTTTATTTTGAGTTAATGTACCTGTTTTATCACTACAAATTATAGTAGTGCTACCAAGTGTTTCTACAGAAGACAAATTTTTTATAATAGCATTTTTCTTGGCCATTTTATTAACCCCAACAGCAAGTACAATTGTAAATACTGCCGGTAATCCTTCTGGTATAACTGCAACAGCAATCGCAACAGAAGTCATAATTAGATGCATAATTTCCCCATTATAAAACATTCCAATAATAAACATCACACTACAGATTATAATAGCTGCAATACCTAAAACTTTCCCAAGTTGTTCAAGTCTTTTTTTAAGAGGTGTTATTACTTCAGGAACCTGATTAATCATTGAAGCTATTTCACCAAGTTTAGTTTTCATACCAATATTAACGACAATACCTTCTCCTCTACCATTAGTAACAAAAGTTCCAGAAAAAACCATATTTTTCGTATCTCCAATACTAACCTTATTCTTTATTATATTAGTATTTTTTTCAATACTAGTAGATTCGCCTGTTAAACTTGATTCATTAACATATAGATTAGTAGCATCAATTAATCTAATATCTGCAGGAATAAAATCACCTGTTTCAATATAAACTATATCTCCTATAACTAGGTTTTTTGAATCAATTTCTATCACTTCATTATCTCTAATTACTTTAACTGTATTTGCAGTCATCTTTTTTAATGCTTCTAGTGAATCATTAGCTTTGTTTTCTTGAACAACTCCGATAATCGCATTTACAAAAACTACTAGTAATATTATAACACCATCAATAATACCTTCATTATTTAAATAACCTAAAACGGAAGACAAACCTGCAGATATTATTAAAATAATTATCATAAAATCTTTAAATTGATTTAATACTCTTTCAACTAAAGTTTTCCTTCTTTTTTGATTTAATTTATTGTAACCATATTTTTGCATACTACTATTTACTTCTTTTTTTGTCAATCCACTTTCAATATTAGTATCTATTTCTTTTACTATTTCATCTATAGATTTATTATACCACGTTTTCATTTAATATCACCTATCCTAAAATTATTATATTATGCTAAATTACATATAAACTTAGATAATCATTGAATATTTTTAAAAAATATTTACTTTTTATAATTTTGATTTTCTATTTTTCTCCTACAATAAGAACAAATTGCGAATTTTTCAGAAATTATATTGTCCGAACCACAATAAGTACATTTAACATAACTTGTATTTTGAGCCCATTCTTGTTTTAGTTTTATTTTCATATCATTATCTTTGGATATATTCATATTCTTTTGTTCAATATTATTTATATAATCTTTAATTATTCTACCTACCTGATATAACAGTTTTTCTATTATAACTATTATAATTACACATATTATTGAGACAGTGATAATAAATTTACTATATTTTATAATATCTACATTATAAGTGGTATTATTAATAATACTTGACAAATATTCAATTGAATTAATGTTGTAATGAAGCATATTTGAAAATATACCTATCCCTTTTGGAATTAGTAATATCAAACCTACAAGAATTGATGATATTATAGTTCGCCTTTTATTTTTATCAGAACTGTTAAATAATTTTAATAGTAATAAGCATATTCCTAAAAATGGAATAAAATACAATAGTATTAATATAATAGGTATACTAGAAAATAATTTAAAAAGTAATGAATTTTTCATTTTACACCCCATTATTTCATGTATTACAAACATATAATAATTTATAAACTATTTGAAATTAAAATAAACTTTTGGTCGACTTTTTAATAAAAAACTAGTCTCATGACTAAAATCATTAAAACCATTTATATTTTTTTACCACAACTAGTACAAAATGCTGTTCCAACTTTAACTGATTTTCCGCATCCATTACATCTAATTATTTGATTATTATTTACTCCTTTATTTTGACTTGGAGTAGTGTTATAAGTAGTATTAGTATAACCACTATATGAACTACCTCCAGAATATTGTACTTTACCAAATCCTAAAATTATGTAAAATATTGGTGTAGCAAATAATAATCCAATAATAAACCCTGTTCCTTTATTAAATTTTTTTGCTAATTTAATATTAGTAATATTAAATACATAAATATTTACTAATGGTATCATATAAAGTACGAAATACCACACCGGAAGTCCACAAATTTCCAATAACATAATTTGATTGTAAATTGGTATTAATGAATACCATCCAGGTTTTCCAGCTTTTTTAAATATTTTCCATTGTGCTATTACCATTAAAAGTAACATAATTACAATTACTGCAAATACAGCTATAAATCCACCTAAAATCATTTCTAAAATGTTACCTCCCGAACTATTATTAACAGTAACTTCATAATTTCCATATATATCCATAAATCCGCTTTCTAATTCAATCTTATAAATGATTATTCATCTATAATTTTCTATTTTTATTTATCATCAAATAAATTTTTATATAATTGTGCTAGTTAACTATCTTCAGAAAATTGTTCAAAAAACTTATTTGAAGCATTTTGTCTATCAACACTTTTATTATTTGCTCCACTCATTTTTGAACTAGAAAGTCCAGTTCTTCTTTTAACCAGCCTGTCAGTACCGGTAACATTGCTCATTTTATTTTTAGTCTCTAATTCATGTTTATGTCTTGCACTATTATTTCTATATCTATTGAAATTCACGAAATAATAGACAAATCCAGATAATAAAAATACATAGCTATAATCAAAATCACTTGAAAATATCCATGCTATAAAATCAAGTATTTCAACAATAATAGAGGCTATTACTATCTTTGGCATATGTATAGGAACACTACCCATGGTTTCCTTAGTTCTAGCATTTACTGCTACATAATGTAAAACCTTTTTATTACCTTTTACTTATTGATAACTATATAACCATACATGAAGATATGCCACTTTTCACTGCTGTCCGTTAATATCTAAAGTTTGATTACTTCATGCAACACCTCTATCATATTGTTTTAAAGTATCATTTGCAGTGAATTTAGCAATATCTTTTGCTTGAATTTTTACTAATGATTGCAACTGTTCGATGTTCGTATCTCTTCTTTCAGATGTATACCCTTTTAAATAATTTGCATTCCATTTAACAGAATTTTCAATATCAAATGGCAAAATCGCATTAATTATGTTGTTAGTTTTATTATTAATGGCCTTATTTAATTTATCAAAAACAGATTCAACAGTTAATTCTTCTATTATTAAGTCAAAACTACGTTGCACATCATATAAATCTGCACCAATGACAACGAGATTGTGTTTTCTTCGACGTATCAATTACAACCTCAGCTGCACAACTACTACATTTAAAAGTTAATACATTATTAGTATCTGCAACTATATCACTAGCACCAGAACCAATTATTTGACTTTGTAATTTACTAATATCAGTTTGAAGACATTCAACCTTTTCGGGCTTAAATTCATGTCTGCAAAAATTACAACATAAATGTCCATTATTTATATTAACAGAAATATCATTTGCACCACATTTTGAGCATTTATTTTGCCTCTCTATAGAACCTACATCAGTTTGTATTATTGTGGGTCCAGTTTTTGAAACATTTTGATTCATATTCGTCATATTTTCATTTTGCATATATTATAAACCTAAAAGTTTTGCCTTTATTGCATTATATTCTTCTTGACTGATTGCCCGTGCATCAAGTAATTTCTTCATTTCCAATAATTTAGTTGTTGGATCTACGTTAGTTGATTGATTTGGAAATAATTGTTCTGATTGCTGTTGATAATTTTGTTGCATTGGTTGAGTCTGTCCACCAAATTTAACTCTATCTCATGTTTGTTTAATAGCTTGCCCAAAAATTCTATTACCTGCAAACATCGATTTAGAGTTAACATCATCAGATGTAAAAATAAATCCACCTGGTTCTACAATAAACCCTGTAATTGCACCATCTTGCATAGTAATTAATGCTGTTCCTTCAGGCACTATTATTTTTACTTCCATTAGTAATTATGTTTTCACTACCATTTGTGTTTGAACCATGTCCCGCATTTGTTCCTTTTGGTACTGCTTGAAATAATGCTGTCGTTGCTGGCACACCCATTTTTGGAGAATAAAAATCCTTCCATTGATCTGCAAATGTTCCACCTATACCATCTGCGAATGCTTTAATAAATCCTATAAAACCTCTTTCTATTATAGTGCTCATATTTTGAATATTTTTATTATTAATACACTATTAGTTAAATTTTATCATAAAATAAGACTAAATTCTACAATAAATATATAAATCTATATTATATGTAAAATAAAAATTAGATATGACTTTTTATTTATTAGTTGGTATTTTTAAATTTTTTGCTACATTATAATAATAAAATTGTTTAGTTACATTTTCATACATATCTATTTTACAATGAGTATATAAATTTTTTATATCACACGTTGTTGTTACAATATTTCCAAATCGTGACTTCATAGTAATTTCACATCTATATACTCATTATCAAAGCAAAATTTAATTTAATTTTTTAAACTGAACTCTATTACATCATTAAAATTAGATATTTTTCAATAGGACAAATGGCTCGGAAACCTTATAAAATAAAAGTTATAACAAAAACGAACCATTCCTGGTTCGTGTAAAAACACATTGGAGCGGATGATGGGAATCGAACCCACGTAGTCAGCTTGGAAGGCTGAAGTTCTACCATTAAACTACATCCGCATCTCACATAAATAATTATACTATAAATTACATTAATGTCAATAATATTTTAATAATTTAATAAAAATTTTATTAAACTTACTTAATCAAATTTTATTAAACTTAAAAGTTCTACTTAGGATGACGATTTCTTTTATTATCAATTTTGCTAAGAAGTTTTTCATTTTCATCCATAATTTTATTTAATAAACTATTTTTTTGTCTATAATCATCAACACCATTATTGTAAGTTCCGGTATTAAATTTTTTATTCATAAATTTATCACCATTAATAGAATTTCCATTTTTCAATATTTTATACATATAAAGTTTAAAGTAATTTTTACTAGATATTTTATTTACATAATTACACTTTTAATAAACTATCTTATTAAAAAAGTTACACCTTTTTCCTCATTTTGTGCACTAATTTCATAACCAAATAAAATCACTACTCTTTTAACAATGGAAAGACCTAATCCAAAAACTCCATCAACATCTTTTTTATATGCATCAAATATATTTTCTAATATATTATCATTTATATGTTTACCATCATTATAAAAACTTAAACCATCGCTATTTAAAATAATTTTTATCTCTTGATCAGCATATCTCATGAAATTTTGAATTAAATTTTCAAAAACTATTTCCCACATTTCCTCATCACCATCAAAAGAAATATCAGAAAGTTTAATAGTCCAAATTAACTTATTATTTTGAATTTTAAATTTATCAACTACCTTGTTAATTATTTCTGAAATATTAACTTTTTTAATTTCTACTGTATTATCAATTCTATCTAATTTTGATAAATATAAAAGTGACATTACTTTATTTTCTAAACGTTTAGTTTCTTCTATGATAACATCCATTGAACTATTTATATCCCCTTTAGGATAAAATTCTTCTTTAATACATTCAGCATAACTATTAATTACCATTATAGGAGTTTTTAAATCATGAGAAATATTTTGAAACATTTCTTTTTGAATATAATCTTGATTGATTAATTCTAATCTCATTTTTTCAATATTTTCTGCAAGACTATTTAATTCAGTAAACTTACAATCCATATTTAATTTTTCTTCCCAATTAAGTTTAGTAATATCCTCAATTTGTTTATTAATTTTATTTAATGGTCTAGTTAAAAATTTTGCAAGCAATCTAGTAAGTAATACTCCAATAACTATAAAAATTACTGCTAATATAATTACAATCATTTCAAGTTTATTAATTAAAACATGGACATAAAAATCATATTTAAAACTTACTAAATAACCTTTATCAAATTTATTAATCATATATAATATTCTATAATCCTCTGAAGAAAAAATATATTCTTTTGAGTTGTATTTTTGATTTATCGCATCATGAGAAATTTGCTCTATAAAACTTTTAACAACATAAGTTGAAAAATTAGAAGTAGAATACGGATCTCCATGATTATTTAAAATTAGATGTTGTGTATCTCTAATATCCTCACTAAACTCATTTTTAAATCCAGCTGTAATTATACTTTTTTTAATTGTATTAAATACACTTTTTTTATATTCATTATTAAGGTAAGATGGTGTAAAAAGTGCCATAATAAAAGAAAAAGAAATTATTACACAAGAAAATATAATAGTTATACAACTTCTAAGAGAATAATTTTTATTTTTAATCATGTTAATCTATACCCAAATCCATAAATTGTTTCAAGGTTTAATTTATCCATTTTAGCTCTTAATCTTCTAATTAAATCATCGACTACTCTATCACTTCCAAAATAATCTTCTTCCCATATTTTATATAAAATATCTTCTCTTGAAAATGCTTTTTCTTTATTTTCTAAAAACAATAATAATAAATCAAATTCTTTTGTTGTTAATTTAATCAATTTATCATTTAAATATACTAAACGTTTTCTAATATCAATTTTATAAGATTCATATTTCATAAAATCTAATGAATAAAGATTTCTTTTCATTATATTATTAATTCTAATAACTAATTCTTTAGGAGAAAAAGGTTTAGTAATATAATCTTCAGAACCATGCTCAAGACCTAATACTCTATCAACGTCTGAATCTCTTGCACTAATAAAGATTACAGAAGCCGTAGAATTATTTTTTTTTATTTCTTTTATTAAATCATACCCATTTAAACTACCGTTAAGCATTATATCTAAAACATATATATCATAATTTATATTTAAATTTTTTATTGCATCTTCACCACTAAAAAAATTAGTTACTTCCATTCCTTCTTTTTCAAGATATCCTTTTAACAATTCATTAAGATTTTTTTCATCTTCTACTAAAAATACTTTCATGGATCCTCCTTAAATAAAATCATAACTCAATTATAACATAACAAAATCTATAAAATACAATTATTTTATGGGAAATTGTGCAAAAAAAAGAGAGAGGGAACTCTCTAATAACGACTATTCTTTAAAGTATATAGGATTATAATATATAAATAAATTGTTAAAGTTTAAAGAATCAATAAAACAGAAATAGTCGTATATATTTATTTTGAAACCTTTTGGTTAATTGTACTATATAAAGTATATAACTATGCGATTTTGTTAATCTATAAATATCTCCTTCTTTCTAATCCATCTCTTTTGGATACATTAAATATATCACTTAAATACCAAATAAAAACATAAATACTATGGGAAATTATGTAAAATAAAAAGAACTTTCGTTCTTTAAATAACTATTTACTCGGAATATAGGATTATATTTTAAGGATAGGCTCAAAGGCCAAAAGGTTTGGTAGTATTTTTTTAACATTGTTTAAATAGTTATTTTTATAGAAGAGATTATTTGAAGGAGTCTTCTAATTTGTCCTAAAACCTTAAGGACAATATAAGTATATAATATTAAATTTGAAAAGTTTGTCGAATTTTCTATTTTAATTTTGAAATGAGTGATATATTTTACTCATGAAAATAGAAATAAGTATGCTAACTGATGGCGCAACTAAAACATGTCCTGCTATTAAACTAATTCCTAGTAATAAACATAAACAAACACCATATACTAATAATTCTATATTAAAAATATTTGAATTAAAATTCTTAAAAAATTTAATTAATATCATTATCGCAAAGTATAGAGAAGGAATTAACAATATGATAAAACCTAATATTCCAGCATTAAAATATATATCACAAAAATCAAGTTCAACTAATTTTCGTATTTTTTGTTTTTCATCTTTAGTATCTATAAAACCTATTCCAAATAATTTATTTATAAAATTTGATTTTTTATATACTTCCAATGTATTAGATAAAAATATATCACGAGAACTAAGCATAATTATTGGATCATCATTTGGATTAGGTTTATTAATTTCACTATATCCATTTTTATCCTTTATTATATCTGCATATGGGAAATTCACATAGTTAGAAAAAATTGTAAATGGTAGCGATAACACTATTATTACTGATGAAATCAAAACTACAATTAAGTTATTAATATTTAAATTATTTTTAAATATATTAAATAAATATATAAATAGCATTGCAATAAGGGTAATTATAACTGCAATAGCAGCAGCTTTTGTACCCATTGCTAATAAAGACATAAAATAAATTACTACTGTTATTGTCATAGAGAATTTTTTTAAAGTGGATTCATTAATTTTATTAAGATAAAATATTATAATTGGAAATAATGAACCTATTATTGCACCAATTTCATTAGCTGAATAAAATAATCCATTTGTTCCAGGAAGATTACCATATCCATAAGAGTCGAAATTAATGCGTAACAATGTACTAGCTACTATTATTGCACTATACAAACAACCAGTTAAAAATAAATATTTATCCTCAACTACTTTATTATATTCATCATAAACATTGAATAAAAACAATAATGAAAATGGATAATAAAAATATTTTATCAATTCTTTGGTTTCATATATACAAGATGAAATTGATAAATTTTCTATAAAATAATTATTGCTTATAGTAATTATTACATAAATTGAGGAAATTATAATATAGACATAATTGTACTTTTTATACTTAGATTTTGTAAATAATAAATATACAATGAATATAAATAACATAAATATTTTAATATATGAGCCTAAGGATAAAAAATCTACGTCGTATCTTATCATCATCGAAGTTGCAGCATCAATTATTGGACTTACACATAAAAATACTAAAAAAAGTTTAAAAATATGTGACTTTAAATTATTTATCATTTTTTCTCCTATTCTCGATTTTGGAAATTATAAAATCACTGCATCTTTTTGCAGAATTACCATCTTCGTTTTTACAAAATTTTTCATAACACTCTTCAAATTTTTTATCAAAGGTATATAATTCATCAAAATTTGAAATTACTTTTTTTAGTTCCATTATATTATTAGCAAATATTCCAGGAAAAGTAGTAATATCAAAGTAAAATCCTCTTTCACTATTTTGATAATACTTTAAGTCATAAGTAAATAGTATTATTGGTTTTCTTAAATTTAGGTAATCAAACATAACACTTGAGTAATCAGTTATTAAACAATCAGATATTATCATCAGATTATAAATATTATCATAATGACAAACATTTACTAAATCCGTATTATCAAATTTAGTATTTTTCAATAATGGATGTAATTTAATCAAAAGTTTATATCCTTTTGGAATAGTCATTTTATTTAATAGAGCTATTAACTTACTATCATCATTTAAATATTCTTCACGAAAAGTTGGTGCGTATAAAATATATTTATATTTTTTTGATAAATCTAAGGTTTTGTAGATTTTATTAATTAAGTCAGTTGAATAATTATAAAAAATATCGTTTCTAGGATACCCAAGCTCAATAATATTACCTTTATATCCTGTAGAACTACGCATACATTCACTAGTAAATGAATTTGGTAACAATAGATAATCCCAATCTTTTACAAAATCTGCTTCAAAATTGGAGTTACTGTTATCAACATCATAACCCATTTTTTTAATAGGTATACCATGCCATGTTTGGAAAAATAATTGGCCTCTACGTTTAATAAAATGATGATTATCTCCAGTGTTTTTTATAAAAACTTTTGAAGTAGCTAAATAATAAAGCCATTTTATAGAATATTTTTGTACTAAATATCTTTGATCAATATTAATATTTTTATAATCTGAATTTATTACCCATTTTAGGTTATACATTGTACTACTAGTCATAACATCATAAATTGCTTTAGGACTATCTGAAATTTCTTTGCCATTAAAAGTCTCAAAAATAATAATATCTTTTAATGGCAAATATCTAAACAAATAATAAATAACTTTTCCAAATATTTTTTTCATAGTTCTACTCCTTTACTTTTTTATAATTGATAACATTTTGAATAAAGAATTTTTGAAATCTTTATTAGATAAATAATAGAAACAAAACAAACAGCTCCCTATTATTAAAGAATAAAATCCAACATTGAATATCCAACTAAAAATATTGATATTAATAGGTAGATTAGTAAAATTATTTGTTAAAAATATTACACTAAAAAATATACATAAATTACATAAAAATAGCAAGTAGTATGAACTGCTTTTTTCTTTAAATATTTTGCTATAAATTTTATTTGGAATAGTTATAAACGTAGTTAGTAAACTAGAAATAACTGTACCAATTAGTAGACCAGATATGCCCATAAATTTAACTAATACTATTGATATTAAAAAATTTAAAAATGCTTCTAATAAAAACGAGTTTTTGAAATCTTTAAAATCACCATAAGCATACATTGCAATCAAAATCGCACGTCTATAGATTGAAAAATACAAATATATGGACATTAAAAATAGTGAAAAGGTCTCAATAATATATTCTTCTCCTACCCAAAGTGAAATAAATGAATTGGCAGAATAAAAAAATATTATAGCTACCATTAATCCGATAAAACAAAATATTGTATTAATTTCTTTAAATATTTTGAAACTTTCTTCAATTTTTTCCTTGTGAATGACATTAGCGAAACTTGCTGTCATTGATGTTGCAAGCATAAATATAATGTCTGTAAGCATTTTAACTACATAATTATAATTTGAATACACTGTTACCATAAATGAAGATTGATATATTGATAATAAAACGATATCAATGTTGTAATACAATGCACCTGATATACGAATGGCAAAAGTATCACCTAAACCTCTAGACTCAATTTTTTTATAGTTTTCAACTTCTTTTAACCAAGGATAAAATTTGAATATTTTTCTATTTATATATAAATTAGAAAGATATCTAATAATTATGGAATTTATCAGTACAATAACATAACCAAAGCCTAATAATAAAAGTCCAATTTCTAAAATAGCTTCTAAAATTTTGAAAACATTTAATTGTATATTAATCTTATACATTGATTGATCTCCATCAAGAACGAATCTAGGAGCCATCATTAAATAGTCAATTATATTTTTTGATAAAAATAAAATGAAAACTAGTTGAACATAATGAAAATCTAAGCTATTGTTTACTAAAAAATTAATAAAAAACGACAAAACAAATCCAGCAATAAACATTATTAAAGCTATCCGTTTGAATAATGTTTTTGCTGAAGTATACGTATTATTAATGGCATCAACATTGTTAGTAGAAAAGTTTTTGTAAAACTTTTGTAAAATAATGGCACCAAATCCTCCTTCAACAAGAGATAAATAAACAAAAATTTGATAAAATAATTGATTTAGTGCATATACATCAACACCAAGATGTTCTAAAAAAATATCTAAGCGCCAAAAGCTTATAATCATTATTAAAAAGAAAGGTATAATTGAAGTTAAAAAATTTTTTATTGTCTTTTTTTTCCTCATTATATTACACTTCGCTTTCAACAATTACTTCTGAATCAATGCAAAGAAATTTTAAAATATTTTTCATTTTTTCTTCTTCTTCTTCTGTTTTTACAATTACTTTGGAAAAACCTTTTTTCATTTCAGAAAATAAATATTTATATATTTCAGGTAGTTGATTTTGTATTAATAATTTATTAAATATTCTTATATCTTTTCCAAAATATTCAACTAAATCAAGATTAGGTATAGTAATAGAGCGATAATTATTAGAATGATAAAAGCTATAAATTGAAGATATAAATATATTATCATAAAAATTGTTTTGATATCTAGTCTTAATTATTTTATTTATTATAGTAGTTTTATTTTTTGTCGGTTTATTTAAATATAATGGATAAAAAAGATCACCTAAACCAAATTTATTAACAGCTCTAAATATAAAATATTGAAAATTATAAAAAGGAATTGTATATTTTTTCATTAGTAAAACAGCTGTTCTAATTTCTCCATTAATAACATTCATTTTACCAAGATCATTATTAATATAATTTTCCTCATGAATTCTATATAATCTTGTTGTATATTCACTATTTTTAACATTTAATAAAGTATTATTATTAAAATTTATCCAAAATGGCATATTCCAAGTTAAATAACTGTCCATTATTACAGAATAAAAAGCATCTTTTGATGAAAAAAAGAAATCATTGAATAAATTTCTACCTAGCCAAAGTAATTGCTTTGCTAATATTTTTCTATGTTTTATATATTTATATAATTTTTCTTCACCTATTTTTTTTGAATTCTCATCTATTAATTCAAGATTACCAATTAACACATCTACATTTTTTGTTGTAATTTCATTTATCATGTTCTCTAAGAAAGTTTTATTTGGAAATAAATCATCAGAGTGCAAAATATGATAGTAATCGCCACTTGCATATGAAGAACCATTGATTACAGCATTTAATTGATCTTTGTTTTTTTGATAAATATACTTAATCCTATTATCTTTTATATTATTAATTATTTCCTTAGTATTATCTGTAGATCCATCATCAACTATTATTAATTCAAAATCTTTGTGCGTCTGACTTATAGCACTTTCAATACTCTCTAAAATTGTATGCCCACTATTATAGGTTGGCATAATTATTGAAACTTTCATTTTATTTCTCCTATTCAATATTCGAAGGTGATATATATGCTTTAATCATAGTTGTAGAAATACCTTCTGTTCTATCTAAATAAACCACATCACAAAATTCATTCAAATAGTCAAATTTTCCTTTCCAATCATCCCCCATAACAAAAATATCTATATTATTATTTTTAACATCATCAATTTTTTGTTCCCAATTGTTTTCCGAAATAACTTCATCTACATATTTAATAGCTTCAAGCATTTCTTTTCTAAGTTTATAATTATAATAACTTTTCTTATTTTTACTTTCATTAAATTCATCACTAGATAAACAAACAACAAGATAATCTCCCATTTCCTTTGCTCTTTTTAGAATTCTAATATGTCCAAAATGTAACAAATCAAAAGTTCCATATGTTATTACTTTTTTCATTATGTTCTCCTTTAATACTTTACTTTATTAACCAATTATATAATTTTATCATAGTTTTATTTGTAAGTCTAAGTTTTAAAAACGTAGCAAGTTTTTTCTTAAAATTACTTTTATTGTCAAGCCAAGTACCAGTAAAAATATGAATTGTTTTTGAATCGCTAGAGGGATTACAAAGAATACCATCTTTATATACTTTTATATCTTCTTTTAATGTTTGCTCAATGTTACCTTTTTTACAACCATATTTATTTATCAAAATGTCTGATACGGAAATAGTATTATTATCTTCAAATTTAAATTCAATATCTAAATTATCATAATAATCTAATATATCTTTTATTAGAGGATGACTTTTTTCTGCTCCAAATACAGCTGTAAATGGAAAGTTTGGATTTTCATATCCTACAAAAGCTCTATTATTAAGTAAATCATCAATTTTATCTACCATAACTATATCAGTATCAAAATAAACTCCACCTTCATGATAAATAACATAAGCTCTTATATAATCACTTACATAAGCCCATTTTTTAGCTCTATAAGCTTTTTGAACAAACGGATGTGAATTAATATCAAAATTTGATTCATTCCATTCTATTACTTCATAGCCATGCAAATGTTTTTTCCATGATTTCAAACATCTTTTAATGTCTTTCGGCTTTTCTTTTCCACCTACCCAAACATAGTGTATTTTCTTTGGTATTTTATTCATACTTTCTCCCATCAGTTTTGATTGAATCAATAAACTCAAACCATTCTTTTTCTATTTTTTCTTTTGAAAATGAATTTGCTGTAAGTCGTGCCTTTTCACCTAAAGATTTTCGCAAATCATAATTTAATAAAAGATTATTAAGATGCTTTGCATATTCTTCTAAATTTCTATTTTTTATTAAATAACCGTTTTGATTATCATTAATAATTTCGTGTGCACCTTGAGCTGAATCAAAAGCAATTAGTGGCAATCCAAAGCTAGCAGCTTCAAGAAGAACTATACCAAATGATTCTTCAAAAGAACACATAGTATAAATTGATGAATTTAGTAGCATTTTATTTATAAATTCTCTTTTTTGAGCACCATGAAGTATTACTTTTTTCTCCAACTTAAAATCTTTAATTATTCTTTTCAAATTTTCTTTTTGATTACCATCACCAATAATATTTAAAGTAACATGATCATTTTCTTTAGATAAGCACTCAAAAACTTTGATTAAATCAGCATATCCTTTTTCCTTAGATAATCTTCCAATGGAAACAATATTATTTGATTTTAAATTTGAAAGTTTTTTAGGCATATATTCAATAAAATGGGGTATATATATACACTTTGCTTTTCCAATATAATTAGAATAAAAAGTAGTTAATTCTTTTGAAACTGGCATTAGATAATCACACTTTTTAGCTAGTGTAACAATTGTATCAATGTGTTTTTTATTATTTTTATGATGATTATGTTCCTGCATGATTTTTATACATGACTTTCCACCGTATTTAGCTAGTAATTTAGATATGTATATATTAGTTGCAATAATTGTACTATCTTGATTTTTTTTCATTTCTTTTTTTAATAATATTTGCTTCTTTACTAATAACTCAACAGACTTTATTCCTTCTTTCAAAATTTTTAGAACTTGAAAAGATTTAACAGCTTTCATAAATTGATCTTTGTTTTGCTTATCGTTAATTAAATACTTAATTTTAACTTTTTCATTAATTTCAAAAATAGGATTATCAAACATCTTGTATACACATATTATTTCAACATCATATTTTTTAGATAAAATATTTGCCTGATCACAAACAGCTTTCTCAATACCACCATATCCTAAATGTAAAGTTACAAATACAATTTTCATTTTATCCCCTTTTAGTTTATATTTATATATGTTCTTATAAAATCAATAATTTTAGTTGAATCATTTTCATATTTTTTAACATTAAATGTAGAGATTTTGTTTAATATATCTTCTAGATTATCATTTTCATTATAGGCTAAAATTAAATTTTCTTTTGCATATTTTTCTACAATTTCAATTTGATGATCATTAACATGTTCACCATATTTACTTAATCTAGCTACAGCAATAACTTTTTTTCCTTTTTTTAAAGAAGTAACAATTGAACCTACTCCACCATGAGTTATAATGATATCTGCATCATTAATATATTGTTCAAATAAATCACTAGATATAAAATCAAAAATAGTCATATGATTGGATTCAAATTTTGTACATCCTATTTGAGCAACTACTTTATCTTTAATATATCCCTTAATAATTCCTTCTTCTACACTTTCAAGAATTCTATTAAAAGGTTTATCTTGAGTTCCAAGCAATATCAATATCATTAGAACAAACCTCCTACATATTTGGATTTTGGATAAAGCTTTAACATTGATTCCCACTGTACTAAAAATAAATCTGCAATAGGATATATTATTTTACCAGATAAACTTTTAGTTTTGCTATTAGCAAAAGTTTCGATATATATAACTTTTTTTCTAAAAAGTTTAGCTATAAAACACATTGGAACACAAGTATGAGCACCAGTAGTAACTATATAATCTGGTTTAAATCTTAAAAAATATTTAAAGCTTAGCGCGCAATTCCAAAAGAAGATAAAAAAATATTTGATTAAATTTTTTCTTGTTCCATATACTAAATAATCTATTTTCTTAAATTTTTGTTTTAAGTCTTTATTTACTTTAGTGTTTTCGGTAATAATATATGATTTATATTCATTAAAAAGTGGTTTAAGCTGCATCAATTCAGTTAAATGTCCTCCGGTACTAGAAATAAAAATTACCTTTTTCATAATTCTCCTTTTATTTACAGATTATTAAAATAATCAATTATTGAATTTACAATTTTTTTACTTGCAGTTCCATCACTATAAGAATTAGAGGCTTTAATAATTTCTTTTATATCTTTATCACTAATATTTTCATTAGTATAATTTCGTATACTTCTTCTATCATATATTACTTTCATATTAACCATTTTTAATATCTGCAACAGGCATCATAAGTATGCGTCCTGTACCTCTATAAACATTGACTAAACCTTCACCAAATGTAGCAGAACCAATTAATGATTTACCAGATCTTTCAACAGTAAAATTCAAGCCACTACTCCAAACAATAGCTAAACTACCATCAATTTTTACTACATCATTATCTAGTTCTATTATAACTAATTCTTCTCTTGGACAACTTGATTCTAAAGCAACAACACCTTGTCCTGTTAATTCTAAATTAAATAATCCTTCCTTACCTAAAGCAGCTGAAGAAAAGTTAGAACGCATAATTGCTTTTTGTTCAACTGTTGAATGACAAGCTAAAAATACACCATCATCAACTAACATACCACCGCCCCAATTAGATAAATCTTCTAATAAGATATGTTTGTAAGTCGGCTCTAAAACTAATAATCCAGTTCCAACATATTCTGGTTTAATTGCAGATTCTCCGGTTACACTACCTTTAATGGTTTTTTTTAAAAAATCTCCAACACCTTTAATACCTGTTGTAGAATTAACATCTCCTACTGTCCATTGCATAGCACCAGCTTGAGTAATTATAGAAGATTTACCAAGTTCACAAATAAGTTGACGTCTATGAATGTTCATTTGAGAAGCAAAATATTCACTGACTGCTTTATCATAAGTAACACTTAAATCTCTTTTGTACTCAATAATTTTAAAGGCACCCTTTTCATCAACTTTTTTCATATCATCATTATTAAAAAAATTATGAATTTTAAACATATAATCTCCATCTTTTATATTTTTTTAGTATGACATTATTGTATCATATTTTTAACAGAAAAACAAAAGAAATTTATACTTGAAGTTTTTTTACTAGTTTTTTATCTTTTAAAATATAAATTACATCAGCATTATTTGCAACTTCTTTTGAGTGGGTAACAATGATTACACATTTATTTTTATTATGAGCAAGATTTTTAAAAATATCAATAATTTCTTTTTCTGTATTTTCATCTAAATTACCTGTTGGCTCATCTGCAAAAATAATTTTTGAATTTACTGCAATACTCCTAGCTATAGCAACACGTTGCGCTTCGCCTCCAGATAAAGTATTTACAGGTCTATTTATGTTTTCACCTACTATTTCAAGAGAGTTTAATACATTTTTGGCAATATTAACTTTATTTTTAGTATCACCACTAATTTCCATAGCTGTAACTACATTTTCAAGACCAGTCATGTAATCTATCAAATTATAGGCTTGAAATACAATACTAATATCTATTTTTCTATAATCCAATAAATTTTTATCATCAACCTTTTTATCATCAAGATATATTTCACCTTTTAATGGATTGTCTAATCCAGAAATAATGGATAAAAGTGTAGTTTTACCTGATCCAGAAGGTCCCATTATTGCATAAATTTTTCCATTTTCAAAATCACAATCAATATCATTTAAGACAACCTTTTTTTTACTACCATCTTTATACTCATGATATAAATTTCTAATTTTTAACATACTATCTACCTTTCTAATAAAATTTCTTTCGGTTTTAATTTTAATATATTACTAGCACTAATTATATTAGTAACAATAACTATTAATGATCCTATAATATATAAATATACAATTGATTGTACATCTAATTTAATATCTAATGTATCAATAACTTCAACATCCAAATTTGATGTATCATTTCTTGACATCATACCACCAAAATCACCCATACCACCTGGTTTATTATTAGTTTGAGTGTTTTTTTCTTCAGTAACTGTAATTTCGTTATTAATTAAATAATTACTAATTGCTTTTGCAGTATATGTTGAAAATATTATTGCAAGTGCAAATCCAATAAATGCAGTAAATAACATTTCAACCATTAATTGCATAATAATTTTAGATTCACCAAGTGATAAAAGAACACCAAACTCAAATCTTCTTGTTTTAATCATAAGAGTTGTAATTAAACAAAGTACTATTACACTTGCTATTACTATAAATATAATAATACCACTACTAGTTTTTGCAACATTTTCAATAGGAGCAACCATTTGTTCATATTCAGCATTATTAGTATCTAATTGTCTATATGTTAAATCTAGAGATTCAATTGCATTAACTTCTTCAATAAATGCATCAACATTTTCAGGATCATTTAAAATAAATTCTACTGATGTTACAGTTAAACCTTCGCTTTCATAAATTTCTTTTGATTTGTCAATAGTCGTTCCATTACTTGTAGCATTACTTACAATTGCAGCATTAATATATGGAACATATAAAGTATTTTCAGATAATGATGTTGTATTAGCAAATATATTATTATCATCTGTTAAATCTACAGGATTGCTAGTTTCATATATACCTACAATTGTATATTCTACTTCTAAGCTATTAGTTGTAGATTTTTCAAATGAGTTAGAAGTAGCTGTAATTGATATTGTATCTCCTACTACTAAATCATTAAGTTCAGCAATAGTTGATTCTAAAATAATTACATTATTTCCATTTTTTATTTCTTCATCTGTAAAATATCTACCATCAATAATAGTTCCTCCATTATCGACAAAAATAGTATCATTTTTTTCATAATTAGCACCAATTATACTAATTGTTGGTCTAACCCTATTTAAGTCACCTGGCATATTACCAAAATTTTGATTATTTTCATTAGAAGATTCTTCTTCATAAGGGTTATAATACTCTAATTCAGTGAAATTTCCTGAAACACTTGTTGTAACGTTATAATTTGTAACATATTTACTATTTGATACAATAGTATCAATTTCACTAGTAGTAATTTCAGTATAATCATCAGGAATTACAAAGTCCTCCCTATTCATAGGGCCTTGATTATTATTTTCAGTGTCCTTAATCATTTCATTTCTATAATTAGCATTATAATTAACAGTAGCACCAAGTTTAGCTCTTGCAACATCATATGTTGATTTAGCAACACTTTTAATTAGAAAACCAGATAAAACTAAAGATGCTACTATAAAAAATATCGCTGCCATTTGAATTATTTTAGTAAATTTTCTTTTTACATAAATAAAACTTCTTTTTATAAAATACATATTTTTTCCTTTCCAAATGCAGTTTATATAAAAATTATGGTACATTTATGGAAATAAAAAAAAAGTATGAAAAAATAGAAATAAATTTTAAATGTTCGCTTGTTTTTATTTTTATTTCATGTACTATATATAGTATGAAAAGTATGAAGTTTGCACTATATATAGTGAAAGTGGTGATGTTGATTGAAATGTATTAATTGTGGAAATAGCGATACAAAAGTTATAGACACACGGATTATAAATGAAGCAAGTGAAATTAAAAGAAGACGAAGTTGTGAAAAATGTAGTTTTAAATTTAATACTTACGAAAAAATAGAGAAAAAGTCAATAACAGTTATAAAAAGTGATAATACTAATGAATTATTTGATCTTGAAAAATTATTAAAAGGTGTTGTATATGCTTGTATAAAAAGACCAGTAATGATAAACCAAATAAGGGAGTTAGTAAAAAAAGTAGAAGAATCTATTGAAGGTAATACAATTAAATCTAAACAACTTGGTAATTTAGTTATATCAAAATTAAAAGATTTAGATGAAGTTGCTTATATAAGATTTGCTTCAGTTTATAAGGATTTTAAAAATACAGATGAATTTATAAAAGAAATAGAAAAAATAAGAGGTGAAAGATTATGAAGAAAATAGTAATTAAAAGAGATGGCGCAGAGGTTAAATTTAATGAAAATAAAATAGCTGTTGCTATTAAAAAAGGGTTTGATAGTATTGATAATAATGATAAATATTATACAAATAAAGAAACTAAGTATAGTGGCGATGATATTCATAGAGTATATGAACTTGTAATTAGAGAAATTAATGAAGATGATAGTGATAAAATTAAAATTGAGGATATTCAAGATATAATTGAAGAAAAATTAGAAATTTTAAACTACATAGATGTAAAAGAATCTTTTGCAAAATATAGAAATATGAGAAATAAATCTCGTCGTGCTTTTAAAAGACAACAACATGAATTTTTAAAAACTTTAGAATCTTTAAGTATGCAAAGTGCTAATGACAGTGATGTTAAAAGAGAAAATGCTAATGTTGATGGAAATAGTTCAATGGGAACAATGCTTCAATATGGAGCAGCTGTTGGTAAATCTTTTGCTAAAGCCTATTGTTTAGATGAAACTCATTCTATGGCTCATGAAGAAGGTAGAATTCACATTCATGATATGGATTTTTTACCTATTGGTACAGTTACTTGTTGTCAAATAGATCTAAGTAAACTTTTTGAAAAAGGATTTGATACTGGACATGGATTTTTACGTACTCCACAAAGTATAGGTTCATATGCATCACTTGCAGCCATTGCAATCCAAGCAAACCAAAATGACCAACATGGTGGACAAAGCACACCAGCTTTTGATTATTATTTAGCTCCTGGTGTTTTAAAATCATTTAAAAAAGAAATGAAACAACTTACATATGACTTACTAGATGTTCAAAATTTATTAAATCAAATTAATTTTGATGATGTTGTTAAAGTTATAAATAATTTAAATAGTATTGATGTGAATTTAGATGTGTTTAATGAATTTTATATTAATGATAATATAAAAATTACTTTTGAAAAAGCCTATAATAAAGCACTTGCTAAAACTGATAGATTAACATTTCAAGCTATGGAAGCCTTTGTTCATAATTTAAATACGATGCATTCTAGAGCAGGGGCGCAAGTTCCATTTAGTTCAATTAATTTTGGTACTGATATTAGCAGTGAAGGTAGAATGGTTGTCAAAAATTTATTGCTTGCTACTAAAAAAGGTTTAGGAAATGGAGAAACACCAATATTTCCAATTTCTATATTTAAAGTTAAAGAAGGAGTTAATTTTAATCCTGAAGATCCTAACTATGATTTATTTAAATTGTCATGTGAAGTATCAGCAAAAAGATTATTTCCTAATTTTTCATTCATTGACGCACCTTTTAATAAAAAGTATTATAAAGAAAATGACGTTAATACTGAAGTTGCATATATGGGATGTAGAACACGTGTACTTGGAAATGTAGATAAAAGTAATGAAGTTGTGACAGGTAGAGGTAATTTATCATTTACTACAATTAATTTACCACGTCTTGGTATAAAATATGGTATTATTAATAATGAAAAATCTAACTTTGATGGTTTTTACAGAGAATTAGATGAATTAATAGATATGGTTAAAGATCAATTATTAGATAGGTTTAAACTACAATGTAAAAAGCATGTTTATAATTTTCCATTCTTAATGAAACAAGGTGTATGGACTAAATCTGATGAATTAGATATAACTGATGATTTATCAGAAGTATTAAAACAGGGTGCACTTACTATTGGGTTTATTGGACTTGGTGAATGTTTAAAAGCTTTAGTTGGAAAACATCATGGTGAATCTAAAGAATCACAAAAATTAGGTCTTGAAATTATTAAACATATGAATAAAAGAACTGATGAATTTACTAAAAAGTATAATCTTAATTTCAGTGTAGTTGCAACTCCTGCTGAAGGATTATCTGGTAGATTTACTAAAATTGATAGATCTTTATTTGGTAATATTGAAGGTATAACAAATAGAGATTATTATACAAATTCATTCCATGTACCTGTTTATTATGATATAAGTGCTAAAGAAAAAATTGAAATTGAAGCACCGTATCATGAATTAACTGCTGGAGGTCATATTTCATATATAGAACTTGATGGTGATACTACTAATAATATTGATGCTTTTGAAAAAGTTATTAGAATAATGAAAGAAAAAGGTATTGGTTATGGAGCAATTAATCATCCTGTAGATAGAGATCCTGTATGTGGGTTTACAGGAATTATTGAAGATGTTTGTCCTGGATGTAATAGAACCGAAGAAGATGGTGTTTTATTTGAACGAATTAGAAGAATTACTGGTTATTTAGCTGGTAGTGTTGAAAGATTTAATAATGCAAAAAGAAGTGAAGAAAAAGATAGAGTTAAACATGGATAACACTTATGTAAGACTTGCTGGAAATCTTGAATGCGATAGTATTGTAAATGGACCAGGTCTTAGAATAGTAGTTTGGATGCAAGGTTGCCCTCATAAATGTGAGGGTTGCCATAACATTCATACTCATGATGTTAATAAAGGAAAAAATGTTTTAATTGACGATATATATAAATTCATTGATAATCACAAAGAGCAAGAAGGAATTACTCTATCTGGAGGTGATCCAATGATGCAAATTGATAATTCACTTAAAATTGCAACCTATTGTAAAAATAAAAATCTAAATGTATGGTGTTATACTGGTTATACTTTTGAACAATTAATTTCAATGAGTAAGAAAAATAACAAAATTATGGATTTACTTAATAATATTGATATACTTGTTGATGGAAAGTTTGAATTAAATAATTTAACTAGAACATCATTATATTGTGGTTCTACTAATCAAAGAATTATTGATGTTAAAAAAACAATTAAATTTAATAAAATTCATTTCTTTAATAAAAATATTAAAGTAGAAAAAGAATATAATGAATTAGTATTTATATAAGAGAATAATTTCTCTTTTTTAATATTGAGCTATTTTATTACATATGTTAATATTAAAGAAAAGGAGTTTTTATGAAAAAAGATTTATTTGGAAAGACCACTAATTTTATTGTAATAGGTTCTCTTTTATTTTTTATAATTTATGGATTAGTTGGCAATTTAATTACACATGTAAATAACACTAGTCCTGTTTTACCAATAGAAACTATTATAATATTTATATTATCAATATGTATTTATTTGTATTTTGAAAATGTATTTAAAAATAAAATAACTGCTTTTTCTAAAAATTATTTCTATGTAGCAATTCTTTTTGGATATGCTTCAATATTTTTAGGTACATTTATGCACTTTTATTCAAAATTTATTTGGTGGGATGATGCACTTCATTTTTCTTCAGGTATATTATTAGGTTTTATGAGTATTGTTGCAGTAGCCTCAATAATTAGAAAAAACTATGGAAAAATTAAAACAAAAGATCAAATTATAATAACCATTGTAATGGGAGTTCTAATTAGTTTATCTTTTGGTGTTTTTTGGGAATTCTATGAATATAGTTATGATTATTTAGCTGATGAAGATTCTCAAAGAAGTATATATTTTAAAAATAAAGAAACATGTTATGAAGATTTAAAACCTCATCTTCGTGATTCTGGAAGACTTTCAGCACCCTCACTTAACGACACAATGAATGATATGCTTAATGCATTTTTTGGTGCTTTAATTTCTGCTTTTATTGCAAACATATATTTAAGAAAACAATTGTTAATTAAAAAATAATTAAAATTCATTGATAAGTAATTTTAGTTGTGCTATATTCTAAGTGGTGATTATATGGAAGTTTTAATAATGTGTTTAACTATATGCGTAGCAAGAATAGTAGATGTTTCACTTGCTACTGTAAAAACTATATTTATAATTAAAGGAAAAAGATTAATTGCATCAATTATAGCATTTTTAGAAATATCAATTTGGCTATTTATAGCAAAGGATGTTATTAGTGGAGATTTAAATATTTATTATGCTATTGCTTATTGTTGTGGATTTGCCATAGGAA
This sequence comes from Bacilli bacterium, assembly GCA_047971215.1. GTDB lineage: Bacteria > Bacillota_I > Bacilli_A > RF39 > JBKDZI01 > JBKDZI01. The sequence continues at coordinate 26,376 of JBKDZI010000001.1, forward strand.
CTTTTATAGGAATTTCAATTGAAAAATTACTTGCTATAGGAAATCTTACAGTTCAAGCAATTATAGATGAAAAACAAAAAGAAATTATAAATATTTTAAGAGCTAATGACTATGGTGTAACAGAAATTGATTGTAGGGGAAGAAGTGGTTATAAGATATTAATATTAATCGATGTAAAAAGAAAAAATGTACCTATTGTAAAAAAAATAATACAAAACTATGACAGTAAGATTTTTATAAAATTAACAGATACAAATACAGTATTTGGTGGCTTTTTTCATAATAAGACAAGATAAAAAGGAAGAAAATTAATTTTCTTCCTTTTTCATTTTTTAACATAATCTTTTTTTCTATATTTTTCCACATAATTTTCATAATTAATTACTGATAAAAGAATAATTTTTTCTTCATCTTTTCTATATATATTTGAATTATTATCTTTCATTTGTAAAAACCTTTTTTCATTTATAATATCGTTATAAATGTTTTTTACACTCGGTATCCAATTACCATTTATTTCTGTTTCAAATGAATTAATATCTCCAGATGTAGGGCACCAAAAATTACCTATTTCTTCAATAATTATGTTTGAATCAACAATTTCTTTATTAATTTCTTCTTGTATTGTATTGTTATTAATAAAATTACTATTGTGACAAACATTGTAAACTAAAGCATATGCCCCTCTTTCCATATTATGAAAATCTTTAAATGTTGTTTTTTCATCAGTATATCTAGATTTTATTCCACCAAAATTATTCTTTTCTAAAAATTCTTTTGATGAATAATTACTTGTCTCATGCATACTAATTGAAACTAGAATTTGAAATATAGTTTTTCTTGTAGTTTCACTCATATTTGGAAGAAGATCTTCACAAGCTTTTTTTAATTGTAATTCTACATTTATTGAATCTTTTGTTGCTATATAACTATCTTGTACTTTAATATTTTCATAAACAGAGGTTCCCATTATATTAGCAATGGTTTGAAATACTAAAAGACTATCTTCTTTATTAATATTTTTTTTGTCTAAAATACTTTCCATACTTGATTTATCAATTTCAAACATATTACAATATTTTTCCAATGTAGTTTTTTCAACACTTGGATTAATTTCAACTTTATAAATGTCATTATCAATTTTATAGTATTCTTGTCCATTTGGGAAATTATTAATTTGAGAGTCATTAACTTGATTACTTTTAACTGATTCATTTTTAGAACTACTCTTTGATTTTTCAATAATAGATGATACTGTAGTCATTAGCGTTGCCAATGAAATTACTAATGTTGATATTCTAATAAATCTTATTTTTGATTTAAGTTTTTTTGATTTGATTTTTCCACTATCAGATTTTTGATATGCACTTGAATTTTCATTATAATGTTGTTTTATATTTTCGTTCATATTTCCTCCAATTCACACTTAAACTAACATATTTATTAAATAAATTCAATATAAATATTTATTTTTCACTTTTTTTATTACCTTGTTCAAATGTTATAATTTTATCAGCTAATTTAATAATTTTTTTATTATTAGTTCTAATAATTATTGTCTTTTGATTTTTGTATAAAGAAATTAAATCAATAATTTTTTCAATCTCCTTATTGTCTAAAACTGAAAAAATATCATCAAATAATAAAATTTCCGTTTGAGCCAGAAAACATCTAACAACTTCTAATAAATATTTATTTTTTATAGAAATATTTGAACAATCAGAATTTAAAATTGTATCATATCCATTAGTAAGATTACTAATTTTTTTATGTATACCTACAATTTTACACAATTCTTGAACTTTTTCAAAATCTTGATTTATCATCATTAAATTATCTTTAATACTTATATTAAAAAACATAGGGTTCCTATTAACAGCACAAACAGCAGAACTATAGATAGAAGAATCATATTTATCAATATTAATATTACCAATTGTAATTTCTCCCTCATGAGGTCTATTTAACCTTTCAAGTAATTCAAAAACACCTTCAACACCAGATTCTTGGTTTCCATTAATTACAGTAATTTTGTTTTTTTCTATATCAAAATTTACATTTTGTAATTTAGGATTATTTTTATCGCCATATATTACATTTGTAAATTTAATATCATTATTATTGAAATAACTTTTTAAACTTTTTAAATTTTGAGAATATAAAAATAATTCATTATATCTATTTAAGGATATTTTGTATGTTCCATATTCTACAAATAATTTTGTAACAGTATTGAAATTTGCAGTAATATTTGAATAATAATTATAGATTATTAATATAGACCCTATATTGGTTTTACCTTCCATTATTAGCCAAATTCCATATAGATAAACCAAATGACGAATTAATTCCATAAATAATTCTGTTGCTGATGTTATTGCATATTTTATATCTGAAATCTTTGTTTCTTTTTTTATTTTTTCACTTTCAGTATGTCTATGATTATTAGCAGTTTGAGAAATTAAATTATAATTTTTAATATCTATAAATCCTGAAAATATCTCAGAAACACTATTTGTTCTAACATCTGAAGCAATAGCATAGTCACTATTAGCTTTTTCTATTTTTTTACCAAGTAATATATAAGAAATCATACATATTATAAGACCAACAATTGAAATAATACTCACAGTTTTATCTAAATAATAAAAATAACCTAAAATATAAATAAATTCTAAAATTGTTAATATTCTACTAATTAACCAGGCACAATAATTACAAATTTTTTCTATATGTTTTGTTATAATATTACTATATATAGAAAAATTGAATCTAGAAAAACTATAAAGTGAATTTTTAAAAGTTTCTTTTACTGCCTTTGATACTAAATATTTATAAAGATCTCTATAATTTTTCCACCAAAAATGATTTTCAATAGGAATAAGTATTTTATTAGCAATAAATAACCAAATTATTATAAAAACAGTTTTAAAGGCTGCATCAAAATTACCTTCTGTAATAAAAGTTATTGTTGCTGCTTGTTGAATTGGAATATAAAGAACTACTATTCTTAATAAAACAAATGAAATAACTCTACAAATAATTGATTTTTTATTTTCCAAAAAAGCATGTTTTATAACATTTTTATTTTCCATATACAGTCTCCTAATTCTAAGTATACCAATATAATAAATCAAAGTAAATAAAAATAATTTATTTTAATTACACTTGTAGTAAAAGTAAAAAATCTATAAAAAAAGTTACCTCATGGTAACTTAAAACAAAATTAGTTATTTTCGTTTTCGTTTCTTCTTTGACCTCTATGTCCATTTTGAGCTTTTTTAGCATCTCTACATGGTTTACATCTAGTTGGTTCATTGTTGAAACCCATCTCTTGATAGAATTCTTGTTCTCCTGCAGTAAAATTAAATTCATTACCACAATCTCTACATTTGATTGTTTTGTCTTCAAATTTCATGATTTTCTCTCCTTTTGACTGTTTAATATTTATTTGAATTTCAAAAGGAAATTATTAAATAAGTAATAAACAAGTATAGTATAACATATAAAATTATAAAAACCAAGAGAAAAATTTAGTTTTATTCTTTTTATAAATTTAAATTTCTAATATATTCTTTTATTTTGTCACTAATTTCTTCATCTCTTAATGCAAAATCAATATTTGCTATCATAAGTCCTAATTTATCTCCTGTTGAATAAAATTTTCCATCAAATTTATTAGCATAAAAATCTTCTATCTTCATAAGATCTTTCATAGCATCAGTTATTTGCAATTCACCACTATTACCTGGCTTAATTTTATCAATAGAATTAAAAATATTAGAAGATAAAATATATGGTCCCGTTGATATAAGATTACTTTTTGCTTCTTCAATTTTTGGTTTTTCAACAACATCAAGAATTTTTAAAGTATTTTCTTCAACTTCAACAATTCCAAATTTCGAAACTAATTTTTTTTCAACTGGAAATACACTAATTATATTGCACTTTTTCTCTCTATATATATCAATTGCTTGAGCAAGAACAGGTTTTTTATCAGAATATAATATATCATCACCAAACATTAAAGCAAAATGTTCATCTTCTTTAATAAATGTTTTGGATAAACTAATCGCATAAGCATTTCCTTTAGGTTCATCTTGTCTAACATAATAAATTTTTACCATTTTAGAAATATTTTGAACTATTTCTAACTCTTTTAATTTACCTCTTTTTAATAAAGTATCTTCAAGTTCATAAGACCTATCAAAATGATCTTCAATAGATCGTTTATAACTATTGGTAATTAAAAATACTTCTTCAATTCCACTTTTTACTGCTTCTTCAATAATATAATGTAATGTAGGTTTGTCTAAAACAGGAATCATTTCTTTAGGCATAGCTTTAGATGCAGGAAGTAATCTTGTACCAAGTCCTGCTGCAGGTATAATCAATTTAGTAATTTTATTCATATAAATCATAAACTCCTTATAATTCAATATTATAATTTTTAATTATTTTTGTCAACTATTTATAATTTATGTTACTTTTATTTAATAATATATTTATTTATAAAATTTTTAATACTATTCCAATATTTTTCTTTGTCAGCTGATGAAGACATTCCATGTCCAGCACCTTTAATTAATAATTTTTCTTTATCAACATTTGCAGCATCATATACTTTATCTAACATCCATGATGGTACAAAAGTATCACTATCTCCATGAATAAATAACATAGGTGTAGTAGACTTTGCCACTTGTTTTATAGAAGATGCTTCACTAAATTTATAACCATCTTTAATATTTGTAAGCATTGAAGCCATATAAATTATTGGAAATTTTGGTAAATTAAATGTTTCTTTTAATTGATAAGTAAATATATCTTCAACTGATGTATACCCACAGTCTTCAATTATAACTTTAACATTACTTGGAAGTTCTTCTCCTGAGGTCATCATAACTGTTGCTCCCCCATTGAAATTCCATACAAAATTATTTGTGAATCACTATATTTTGAGACTAAATAATCAATCCAACTAACAATATCTAATCTATCATGCCATCCCATACCAATGTAATCACCTTCTGAACCTCCAAGACCTCTAGCATCTGGAATTAATATATTATATCCCATATCATAAAATTTTTGAGCAAAAGTTCCCATTTGAATACCTTCTCCAGCATAGCCATGTACTGCAATTACCCAAGTATTAGATGGTTTTTCATTAACAATTTTTCTTGATTTAAGTAATAAATTATCAAAAGATTTAATATAAATATCTTCTTTATTTATCATATCAATCCATTTATTTTTTTGATCTAAATTTTCTTCATTGTCTTGATTATTATTTTCTTTATCAATAATATTATGTGGTGCACTTAAAACAACGGATTTATCACTATTAGGATTAAGGGCTAAATTATATAAAAAAAACTTATTACTACCGATATTACTAATAGTAATATTATAATTATTGTAACAATTATCAAAAAAATTTTAATTATTTTATTATTTATAAACATTTAATCACTCCAAATCTATAATAATTATAACATTTTTAGATAATAAAGTATATCAAAACTTTTTAAATGATCGTGTAAAATTAATTGAAAAGCATAAAAAGAAGATATATACTATAACACTATCTATTAAAAAATATATAGGAGTGTCTTCAATGAAAAATATACCGCAACTAAAGTTTCTAATTAGGCCATTAATACACAGCTATCCAAATAATTACATATGATGACATACTGATTTGCCATTTTCCCAAGGTAAATCTTTTTTCTCTATTTCAATTGGTGGGCTAACAATTTGTGTATTACTTAAAGATATATTTAAATCCCTTTGATTAATTGGAGATTTTTCTACAATTTGATGTATTAAACTTATTTGGAAAGTCTGATAATCCCAATTATCATAACAATCTCTAAAATAATAATTAAAAGACATTGGACTAATTAAAGTATGATATTTTGAATCCCAATTATCATTATCATAATTACCCATTTAATAAAAATATAAGTTAATGCAAACATAATAGTCTTTATAGATTATTGGATACATATTGTGATACTGATATTCATTGTTATTTTCTTTAAAAAATGTATTATCAATATCTCCAATTGATAATTCGTATAATTCTCTCATTCCTACATTTTCAATCTTTATTGTACCCTTGCAGTATCAACAATATTTTTTCTTTCCCTAGTTTTGCTCCCCTCGGTAAATAAAGAATTAAACTGAATATACTTATATCTATAATCATATTCTTTTTCTTCACTTACTCTCAGCAATGGCAATGCATTCTTCTTATTTTCACTTGTTCATACTTTTCCTTGTTCTTTTATAGATAACATTACTGAATGAATTGTCACAAATGCACCAATACCAGCTGCTAATATAGTAGCGCCATATATTAAAACATTATTTAACCATATTTTTAAATCTAAATTGTTACTCCAACCAAATTTGCTTGGAGTATTGAAAAAATCTAAATAAAAAACTGCCATTGAGAAGAATGAAATTATCACAAATATCCAAACCAATATTTTTTTCGTGGATTGTTTGACTCATTCTATATTCTTTAACCATTTCATATATTGAAAAAATCATTATATCAATAATTATTATGCTAATAACCAATTCCATCTTGATACCCCTCATTTATAAAACATATTATAACATTTATTTTATCATTTTCCTATTTTGATTTTATTGCAAACTTAACTAATAAATATATTTTTTTCTTTGTTAACTATACATTTTAACAATTCAGTTGTTCTGTTAACTGTAATTAACTAAACAACTTATCATTATTAAATAAATCTCTTCAAAAAAGTCATCCTCAAGTTTAACACTTGTATAAAATTAAATACATATCCAACCCTATTTATTTTCATACTATCAAATCTTTCTTTTAAATAACAAAAATCTAGGTTTTCCTTAGAATTCCTAGACTTTTTAATCTAAACGAACCAAAAGATTCGATTTTCTCTTTAATGGGGGCAGACTTATGCAATATTAGAACACCAACATTAAAATAAAACTAGACCCGATCTAGCAACCAACGTTTAAATTGTTTTTGTGAAGCCAGAATACAACAGATCAACCTAACAAGCCAATCCACCAACTACCATTTCAAATGCCAGTGAAAATATTAAAGAATAAAATTATAGTTTTATCCTTGTAATATAGAAAAAAGAACCACCAAATAAATGGGGTTCTAGTTTTACATAATAATGGGGCGACCGATGGGAATCGAACCCACGAGTACCAGAGCCACAATCTGGCGTGTTAACCACTTCACCACGACCGCCATATAAAAACGTTATCTCTACTAAATTATAGCACAATCAAATACATAATTCAACTATATTTTTTAATAATTATATGATAAAATTATTATGGTGATAAAAATGAAAGTTGTAACAATTAAAACACCTCATAAAAGTAGAAAATACCTATTTGAAATTTTAGTAAAAATTTTTGGATATTCTGCAATACTAATTTTAATGTCTTTTGTTTTTAATGATACAATTAAAATAGATAATAACATATTTGGACTATACCCTATATTTGCATCATTAATAATATTTTTATTAAATAAAACTATTAAACCTGTGTTAGTTATATTATTTTTACCAATAACTGCTTTAACACTTGGTATGTTTTATCCATTTATTAACATATTTATTCTTAAAATAACATCTTTTATATTAGAAGATCACTTTATCATAGAAAATAATATATTAGCATTATTCATAATGTCTATTCTAATTTCATTCATATCATTTATATTTGATGATGTAATGCTAAATAGTAGTAAGGAAATTTTATGAGTCCTATAATTTTTGATGTTTTTGGCTATGAAATTCATTGGTATTCGGTTACAATGCTTTTAGCTTTTTCAATAGCAGTATTTCTTTTTACTATTGAAATAAAAAGATTGTGTGTTACTGATAAAAAGTTTATTGATGATTTAATTTTTTATACTATATTAAGTGCATTATTTGGTGCAAGATTATATTATATTGTATTTAATTTTTCATATTATAGTAACAATATACTAGATATTTTTAAAGTATGGAATGGTGGTCTTGCTATTCATGGTGGAATTATTGGTGGGGTTTTATTTATATTGTATTATTGTAAAAAATATAACAAAAATTCAATTAAAATATTTGATATGATTGCGCCAGGACTAATTTTTGGTCAAGCAATTGGTAGATGGGGAAATTTTTTCAATCAAGAAGCTTTTGGTAGTTCTGTTACTCGCGAATTTTTAGAAAAATTACATATTTATGATTGGATTATTGATAATATGTATATTGATGGATTTTATAGACATCCTACATTTTTATATGAATCAGCTTTTTGTTTACTAGGTTTTATAATTATCGCACTTATTAGAGAATATAAAAAAATTAAAGTTAGTATCATAAGTGGAATATATTTGATTTGGTATTCAATTGCGAGGTTTTTCATTGAAGAACTTAGAACAGATAGTTTAATGTTTTTTGATTTTAAAGTAGCTCAATTAGTTTCTATTTTAGGTATAATTATAGGAATTGGATTTATTGTATATGGATTTAAAAGAAAAGAAATGTACTATAAAAAAGGAATTGATAATGAATAATATTTATGATTGTTTAATAATTGGTTCTGGTATTAGTGGTATGACTAGTAGTATTTATTTAAAACGTAATAATTTAAAAGTTGCATTAATTGAAAAAAATGCTCCTGGTGGATTAATAAATAAAACTTCTAGCATAGAAAATTATCCAGGATTTGAAAAAATTGATGGACCTACTCTCTCATTTAATATATTTAATCAAACTCAAAAATTAGATGTTACTTATATCGGAGAAGAAGTTATTGAAGTAATAAAAGAACACGGTATTTTTATAGTTAATACGAATAAAAATAAATATATATCTAAAACCGTTATAGTTGCATCTGGTAGAAAACCTATTGAAACTAAAATACAAAATGAAAAGTGTTTAATTGGTCGTGGTATTAGTTATTGTGCATTATGTGATGGAAATTTATATAAAAATAAAGATGTCGTTGTATATGGTTATAATGAAGAAACAATAAATGAGGCTTTAATGCTATCTAAAATTGTCAATAAAGTTTATATCATAAATCCTAAAAATTATTTTGAAAAAACAATGAATCAAATATCAAAAATTGAAAAATATGAAAAAATTTCCATTTTATATAATACTAAAATTATAAAGTTAATTGATGAAAATAGAATATTAAAAAGTATCCAATTAGATAGTGGAAATATACTTAATATAGATTGTTTATTTGTATGTTTAGGAAATGTTCCTGAATATGGTTTTTTAAAAAACGTTAATATTGATTATAAAAATAATCATATTATAGTTAATAACAATAAGGAAACTGCTACTAAAGGAATATATGCTGTTGGTGATGTAACATATAAACAAGTTTATCAACTTGTAACTGCTGCAAATGATGGAGCAATAGCTGCCGTTAGTATTATTAATTGTATTAAGGAGTTAGAAAAATGAAAAAAATTGTAGTATTTGGTGGTGGAAGTGGACTTTCCGCAATTTTATTAGCTTTAAAAGATTACCCTATTGAAATTACTGCTGTTATAACTACTACTGATAGTGGTGGTTCTACTGGAGCGCTTAGAAAAGAATTTAATATGCCAGCTTTTGGAGATATCAGAAATGTAATTGGAAAACTTGCTGCTGATTCATTAGTATCTGATTTACTTCGTTATAGATTTAAATCTAATGGAATATTTAATAATCATTCTCTTGGAAATTTAATGTTTACAGCTCTTTTTGATATTACTAATGATGCTAAAAAATCTATAAATTATATGTGTGAGCTTTTTAAAATCAACATTGATATTTTACCTGTAACAGAAGAATATGCTAATATTTGTGCTAGAACAAAAAATAATAAATTAATAAGATTTGAACATAATATTGAAAGTAATGAATATGGAGATATTGATTATATTTTTTATGATAAAGATGTAAATGTAAATTCTTCTATAATTACTAAAATTCAAGATGCTGATTTATTAATTTTTGGTATTGGTTGTTTATATACTAGCATTATTCCTACTATAATACCAACTAAAATTAAAAATGCAATAATAATAGTAATGCAAAAAAAATGTATGTTGCTAATATGGTAAATCAGCGTGAAGTTAAAGGTTATAAAGTTTCACAGTATATAGATGCTATTAATAAACATTTAGGAAAAGAAATTATTGATATTTTAATAACCTCCTCTTCTAAAATACCAAAAAATATTCAAATAAGATATAAAGAATTAGAAGAAAAATATCCTACTATAATTGATAAAGAAAATATAAAAATACGACATATAAATACTGATTTAACTACGATTGAAAGTGAGATGATTAGATATGATTCATATAAACTTGGCTATGTTATTTTTAATTACTTGATGGAAGATGTCTTACTCAGCAAAAACTAAATTAGAAATAATAAATAAAAATAAAAGTAAAGAAGAACAAATCGCATTGCTAAGTGCGATAATTAGAAATAATAGTCATTTAGTAGAAGAAATATCAGTTATAACAGAAAATATAGATTATGCAAAATATGTCATTTCATTATTTAAAAGTACGTTTAATATAGATGTTCATTTTGGTATTAGAAAAAATTACAATTTTTCTCGAAATGATTTATATATTTTAAAAATTACAAATAATACTATTAAAATACTTCACCAATTAGGCATTATAGATGTTAATATGAAAACAAAAGTAAGTCCAAAAACTTATATTTTAGATGATGAAAAACTAGTTCGTAATTATTTAACTGGGGTATTTTTAGCCGCTGGAAGTGTAAATGATCCTATAAGTAATTATCATTTAGAACTTGTATTATCTGATGAAAAATATGCTTCTTTTATACAACAATTACTTAAAAGATTTAATATTGATTCTACAATTTTAAAACGTAGAAAAATTTATATGTTGTATATTAAACAAGCAGATACAATTAGTGATTTTTTAAAACTTATGGAAGCAAATAACTCAGTTATATATTTTGAAGAAATTAAAGTTCAAAAAGAGCAAACAAATATAAACAATAGAATAAATAATTGTGAACAAGCTAATGTAGAAAAATCATTGCTTGCTGCTATTAATCAAATTAATGATATTATATATTTAAAAAAACATAATTTATTTGATTTATTGGATGATAAAGCGAAAATTATTTGTAAGTATAGGTTAAAATATGATGATGCTAGTTTATCAGAACTCGTTGATCATATTCATAAAAACGAAGGTATGCATTTCACAAAATCTGGTATTAATCATAAATTTAGAAAAGTTAGGTCATTAAAGTCAAAATATTCAGGCTTAGATAGTAGATCTTAGATAACATTTTTTATAGGAGAAGTTAAAAATGATAAATATAGTTTTATATCAACCAGAAATTTCTGGAAATACTGGAAATATTATGAGAACATGTGTAGCAACAAATTCTCATCTTCATTTAATTAAACCATTAGGTTTTAGTTTAGAAGAAAAATATATTAAACGAAGTGCAGTAAATTATATAAAGCATTTAAATTATACAGTTTATGAAAATTTTGAAGAATTTGAAAATAAGAATAATGGAGTATATTATTATTTAACTAGATATGGGAAAAAAACTCATAGTTCATTTGATTATAGTCATCCAAATGAAAATGTTTATTTTATATTTGGAAAAGAGTCTACAGGCATTCCAAAAGAAATTTTAAGAAAACATCTAAATAATTGTATTAGAATTCCATCTAGTGCAAATGTTAGATCATTAAATTTATCTAATAGTGTTGCAATCATTTTATATGAAGTTTTAAGACAGCAAAATTTTAACGATTTAATGACAGTTGAACCTCATAAAGGAGAAGATTTTTTAACTCAATAAGCTAAGGTAAAACTTAGTTTTTTTATATAAAAAAACTTAATCCTAAATTAAGTTAAATTAATTATTTTTTAATTATTTGAATTTTACCTACTATTGGTAACTCCTTCTTTTTACCTGTTGCTGCATAACATATACCAATAATATATAAAGCTACTACTACTAAACTACCAAGGCTAATTATTGTAGCAAGCCATCTAGGCGTTACATTTGTACATACATACCATACACATTTTTCAACCTTAATAAAACTTGATAATATTACAGTCGTTACAAAATATATTATTGTTAGTATAAAATAATTAAACCCTCTAATTGCATGATACCTAGCAAAAACACTATTAGTCTTTATAAAATAAGTTACAAATGGAAATATATATGAAAGAATAGCAATATGTTTTCCTTCTTCAACATCACTTTTTCCCATATTTGCATTTCCTTGAAAATTGTTATTTTGATACTCACTATTATATCCTTGATTTTGAGTCATATTAAGATTATTTTCGTATCCTTGGGTTTCATTATTATTATAAGAATTTTCTTGAACTTGAGAATTTTGAATATTATCATTTATTAATGCATTTCCACAACTAATACAAAACTTTGATCCATTATCATTCACAGCTCTACATTTTTTACAAATCATTTTTTTCTCCTATACTATCTTTATTCATTATAACATAGTTTTATTCTTACCACAAGTGAATTAAAATGATATTCTATGTTGGCTTGTAATGTTAAATCCTCATAAACATGTCTATTAACAATTCTTATTAAAGATTATACATTTGATTTTTGTATACTACATTTTTTTACAAGTTGACTTATTGAAATGACTTTTTTCATAAATATTTACTTTATTTTCTACTTTTAATTCTTCCATATAAAAACCCAAATCTATATTCTAGATTTGAGTTTAGTTCATAAATAATATTTTTTATTTAATAACTAACATATTTGAAACAACAATAACAACAAATATTAATCCTAAAAATTGTAATATTAAATTTTTATTAGTTTTAATCCATTCTTTATATGAAATTTCAAAATAAGAAAGCGCTACATAGAGTACAATATTAGTTGGCATAACTAATATAGAAAATCCAATTAATGATTGAACGATTAATCCCATTATACTTCCTGCAACGGTACATACTTCCATAAAAGGTATCATTACAAATGAATGAATATATAGTGAATCATTTATAAATATTGAACCAATTAAACTAGAAATAAATGCTGTAAATACATTAGCAGTATCTGATAAATTAAATACAAAATTCATAAATGAAGTTTGAATAGAAGATTTACTGCATAAAATCACTACTATGAATATTAATGATGAAAATATAGCTGGTCTTAAAACCCTTTTAATCCCCTTAATAGCATTTTCTAAATATGTATCAAATTTAATTCCATAAATAAATGAAAGAATTAGAGTTGATAATATTAGTAAGAAACCTATTGTTGAAAAACTCCATGTTCCAAATGCTGTCATTTCAGAAGAAAGTAATACTGCAAATGGATGTATACCAAATAAATCAAAATTTATTAAAAAGTCATTAATTTTAGTAAATATAGTAAAGTTTTCAATGGCTCCATTTATATCTAAAATTGCTAAAAAGCTAAATATAATAGTTATTACTAATACAATAATTAATGGTAATGTAGGAACATTATTGTTAACCTCTTCATTAAATAATAATTTTTCTTTTTCTTCTTTATCAGTATTTTTTGATACTATAACTAATTGTTTAACTATTAATAATAAAGCAATTAATAGTAATAACAATTTAAATGGCATATTAGTAGTATATGTTAAATCATATTGTTTAATCACTGCACCTAATAAATATACACCAACGGTATTACCCATTAAACCTGCAGCAATACTACCTAAAAATACTAATGCTGCTGTCATTTTATTGTATCCAAGTTTATATAAAATAGCAGTTATAAATGGTATAATTAAGAATATTTCAATACCAAATCCTGTAATTGATATAAATATAGTTAGTATTGATATTAATATAATTAAGAATTTACTTGGATTGTTAATTTTAGTTACAATTTTATTTATTAAATTATTATAAGCACCTGTTGCATTTAAAATACCATAAAATAAACCAATGCAAATAATAAATAAAAAATAATATCCAAAATATCCAAATATTACTGGTATTACATTATATAAATCAAGAAATCCTAATCTAATGAATGAAGATTCAGCATAATCTGTACCAAATGTTCCAGATTTAATAAACCATGTTAATATTAATGTTACTACAATTACTAACATTAATAATTTTTCTAAACCAAATTTAGATGTTTTTTTAGTTTGTTTATTTATAGTTGTTTCTACTCTTTCTTCTTTAATAACAACTTCTTTTTCAACAGGAATTTCTTTTTTTACAACTTTTTTAGTCGTATTACTACTTTTGGTAGTAGTCTTTTTAACTGGAGTTTTAGCAGTAGTAGTTTTTTTAGTACTATTTTCTTTAGCCATAAATTACCTCTTTTCTATAGTTTTTAAATGTGGAAATAATATTACTTCACGAATTGATTCATTATTAGTAAGCAACATAACTAATCTATCAATGCCAATTCCCATACCACCAGCAGGAGGCATACCATACATTAGCGCATCAATAAATGTATAATCAAATTCATTTGCTTCATCATTTCCTAAATCTTTTTGTTTCATTTGATCAATAAATCTTTCTTTTTGATCAAGGGGATCATTTAACTCCGTAAATGCATTCGCATATTCATCTCCACCAATAAATAATTCAAATCTTTCAGTAAATCTTTCATCTAAAGGATTTTTTCTTGCAAGAGGACTAATCTCAATAGGATGTCCATATACAAAAGTAGGTTGAATTAATTTATCTTCAACAAATTTTTCGAAAAATGCATTTACAATATGTCCAAATTCATAATGATCTTCAATTTCAACATCAAATTTTTTTACAAGTTCTAAAACTTCATCTTTTGTATATTTATTAAAGAAATCCACACCAGTTTCTTCTTTAATTAAATCACACATATGAATCGATTTGAAATTTTCTTTATTAAAGTTAATAGACTCACCTTTCCAAGAAATTACAGATTCACCTCTAATATTAATAACTAGAGTTGAAATTAAATCTGTAGCAAGTTCCATCATATCATCAATATTTGCAAATGCTTTATAAAGTTCAATTGTTGTAAATTCAGGATTATGGGTTCTATCAACACCTTCATTTCTAAATAATCTACCAATTTCGTATACTGCATCCATACCACCTACTAAAAGTTTTTTAAGAGGTAGCTCTGTAGCAATTCTTAAATACATATCATTATGAAGTGCATTAAAATGAGTTATAAATGGCTTAGCTGAAGCTCCACCTAAAATATGTCCAAGTACTGGTGTTTCAACTTCAGTATAACCCTTATTATCTAAATAATTTTGAACAAATCTAATTATTTTAGATCTTGTAAATGCTGTTTTTAAAACATGATCATTCATAATTAAATCAACATGCCTATTTCTGTATCTTTCTTCAATATCAGTAAGTCCATGAAACTTTTCTGGTAATGGAGAAAGAGATTTAACAAGATGGGTATATGCAGATACTTTAATAGAAAGTTCACCATGATTAGTTTTAAAAACAGTTCCTTCTACTCCAATTATGTCACCTAAGTCGCCTTTATCAACAATTTCAAAAGACTCTTCTCCAATAGTATCTTTTCTAACATAAATTTGGATTTTACCAGTTTTATCCTTTATATGAGCAAAAACAACTTTACCTTGACCACGTTTAGTCATAATTCTTCCGGCAATGCTAGTACTAATATTCATTTCTTCCAATTTTTCTTTAGAAAATTTATCATATTTTGTAAATAACTCATCGGAAAAATGAGAAACTACGAATTTATTACCAAAAGGTTCAATACCTTTTTCTTTAAGAAAATCAATTTTAGAAATTCTTACGAGTTGTTGCTCATTATATTCTTCCATTACATTCCCTCCAATCTATATAATTTTACAATTATAATTGTACTATTTAAAAGCTTTAATTACAAGAAAAATGTGATTATTACTACAATTTATCATGGTATTTCCAAAATTAATTGAAAAATAGATTTGTAAAATATAATAAAATAATCCCCATTAAGTAAGCAGGATTATTTAAAATTTTATTATTTAATTTTTTAAAACAGCAGGTAACAGTTCAACAAGTTTTCCTTGTAACTTTTCTATTAATAATTGATACTCTTCATCTTTAATTTCATCAATAGTTATTGCATTATTTGTATTTAAATTAAATGATTCAAATTTTTCAGTTGTTTCGATATTTGAAATAATATCAAGAGTCACTGCATCTATACCGTAAAGATTAATTTTAATAGTTTTAATATTATTTTTATTAAAAATATTAAGTTTAATAACATTATATATATTTAAATCCATAGAATCATTTGTTTATTTAAATTTTAATAAATTTATTGTCTCACCATCAGTTTTAATACTAGCATTTGCATATACTTTATTTTCAAGTACAATTATTTCAAATACAATTGTACTATTTTTATCCAACATTTCTATTTTTATTAAAATATCATCTTTTGAATATAGTTTAATTGTCGGAAAATATTTACTTTTTTCTAATGAACTTTTCATATTATCAATATTTTCTATTAAATTAGAATTATATAATTTATTAACTAAATCTAAAAACTCTTTATCATTTTTAATTTCAGTTTTAACTGAACCTAAAAGTTCAATAGCAGGTTTTGCATCATTTTTACCTAAATCTAATGTATAAATTTCAGATTCAAATTTATTACCTGAAATTTCAATTTCTTCTTTTGAAATCTCAACATCTGCATTTGATGCAATAGTAGTTAATATTTTTCTTATACCATTTGATAAAATATCAATCTGTTTATCTGTAAAAGTATATGATTGATTATTCATTTTTAAATCACTTTGATCAAATTTAATAATACTATTTAGTAATTCCTCTGATTGAATATAATTCATATTACCATCTTTATAGAAAGAAACATTCATAAAAGATTTTTTATTAAGAAACATATCTAATATAATTTTTGCTTTTTCTGTTGACGTATCACTAGTAACATAATATTTAAAAGATGATGAATTAATAGCATTTTCAATAGCATTTAAACTTTGCTTATCAACAAAACCACCTAAAAGATCTTTATTTAAAGTTGTTTTAAATGAAACGTTACCTTTACTAGTTATTTTACCTTGTACAGCTTCATTAATTTTAACTTTTGCATAATAATTATCTAAAGTTTTATTAAAAACTGTAACTAATTTTTGAGTTGGTGATGAAAAAAGCACATAAATAACAACACATCCTAAAATAGCCACCACTATAATACTACTTAATGTAATGATTTATTTTTTATTCATATAGCCTCTTCGATATTAATTATATCATATTGCCGATATATGTCAATAAAAAAATTTTAATATATTATTTTCAATCATAAAAAAGATTCCAAATATGGAATCAAATTTTTAAACTAACTCAATGCGAGCCATTTGAGCTCCATCTCCTCTTCTTTCGTCAAGAGAATAGATTCTAGTGTAACCACCATTTCTATCTTTATATTTAGGAGCAAGTTCACTAAACACTTTATCAGCAATTAATTTGTCATTATGAAGATACCCAATAACACTTCTTCTAGACATTAAATCACCTTTTTTACCTTTAGTGATTAATTTTTCAGTTATTCTAGAAACTTCTTTAGCTCTAGTTTTTGTAGTAATAATATAACCATTTTCTAATAATGATTTAGAAAGGTTAGCTAGCATACTACGTCTATGTTTATTGTTAACACCTAATTTTCTCATTAGTTAACCTCCTTTATTCAACATCTTTAAAATTGAATCCTAATTCTTTAACTTTATCAATTACTTCTTTTAAGGATTTTTTACCTAAATTACGAATTTTAACCATATCGTATTCAGTTCTGTTTATTAAATCAAACATATTATTAATATTAGCTCTTTTTAAACAGTTATAAGCTCTAACTGAAAGATCTAAATCTTCAATAGGCATTTCTAATGCTTTTTGTCTTGGATCTTCTTGTTTAGTAGCAAGAACTCCAGATAAATCTTTAATGTTTTCAAGCTCAGTTATAATGCTTAAGTGCTCAATTAAAATTTGTGCAGCTAAAGCCATAGAAGTTTCAGGTGAAATTGAACCATTAGTATAAACATTCATAATTAACTTATCATAGTTTGCACTTTGCCTAACACGAGTATCTTCTACTTCATAACTAATTCTTTCAATTGGAGAATAAAGTGAATCAATTGCAATAGTACCAATTTTACTACTAGCATAAATTTTACTATTTTCATCACTTCTTACATATCCCTTACCACTACTAATAGTAAGTTCCATATTAATTTTTCCACCATTTGCTAAAGTACAAATGATTTGATCTGGATTTATTATTTCAACTTCTGCATTAGGAGTTATATCACTTGCAGTAACAATTCCTTCTTTATCAGCAGTCAAAGTAACAATAACATCTTCTTTAGTATTTTTTTTAACAACTAAACTCTTTAAGTTTAATATAATTGTTGATACATCTTCAACAATACCATCAACTTTCTCAAATTCATGAGAAACACCTTCTATATATACTGTACTAACAGCATCACCTGGAAGCGATGATAACATTACTCTTCTTAAAGAATTTCCAATAGTTGTTCCAAAACCTTTCTCTAAAGGTTCAATTACAAATTCACCATAGAATTTGTCTTGATTATATTCATTAATTTTAAAATCAGGTTTTTCAAATTTATACATTTGATTACTCCTTTCGTGTTAATTAACCACGTGGTTTTTTTGGTGGTCTACAACCATTATGTGGAATTGGTGTAACATCAGTTATACTTAAAACTTCTATACCAGCAGTTGCGATAGATCTAATTGCAGATTCACGCCCTGGAGCAACACCTTTAACAAAAACATCAACTTGTTTTACACCCATATCAAATGCTTTAGCACATGCAACTTCTGAAGCACGCCCTGCAGCAAATGGAGTTTTCTTTTTACTACCTTTGTAACCAATAGTACCACTTGAAGCCCAAGTAATAACATTACCTTCTTGATCAGAAACAGTTACAATAGTATTATTGTAAGTTGAATGTATATAAACTTTCCCTATCGGGTTAGCTTTTTTAGTTTTTTTATTTACTTTTCTAGCTTTGTATGCCATATTAACTAACCTCCTTTATTAAGCTTTCTTCTTATTAGCAACAGTAACTCTTTTACCTCTACGATTTTTACAAGTTCTTGCATTTCTACTAGTTCTTTGACCTCTAACAGGCAATTTTTTCTTATGTCTTGTACCTTCGTAACAATTAATTTCCATTTTTCTTTTAACATTCATTTGAACATCACGACGAAGATCACCTTCAATAACATAATTTGAAATTTCACTTCTTATTAAATTTAATTCATTTTCAGTTAATTCATAAGTTCTTTTATTTTCATCAATATTAACTTTCGTTATTATTTCTTTTGCTTTACTTTTTCCAATACCGAAAATGTAAGTAAGTGAAATTATTATACGTTTTTCGTTTGGAATATCTACACCACTAATAAGTGCCATACTCTATTTAACTCCATTATCCTTGTCTTTGTTTGTGTTTAGGATTTTCACAAATAACCCTAATAACGCCTTTACGTTTAATTACTCTACATTTATCACACATTTTTTTGACAGATGGTCTTACTTTCATATTAACCTCCTATTATTTTTTTTCTCTATATCTGAATATTATGCGTCCATTTGTTAAATCATAAGGTGAAACCTCAACGACAACCGCATCTCCTAAAAACACTTTAATAGAATTTTTTCTAAGTTTTCCTGCAAGTGTAGCATTGATTACATGACCATTTTCAAGTTCAATTTTAAACTTACTATGTTGTACTTCTACAACTTTACCTTCTAATTCGATAGCTTTTTCTTTGTCCACTTTCTCACCTCTTTGATAAAATTTCATACCCATCTTTTGTTACTAAGATAGTATGTTCAAAATGTGCCGATGGTTTTTTATCTTTTGTCTTAATTGTCCAACCATCTTGCATAATTTTAATATATCTAGAACCTAAATTAAGCATAGGTTCTATAGCAATTACCATACCTTCTTTTAAAGTAGGTCCACTTGCGGATTTTCCATAGTTAGTAATTTCTGGATCTTCATGAAGATTTTTACCTACACCATGTCCAGCAAGTTCTCTTACAACAGTCAATTTACTTTCTTTAGCAATTTTTTCAATAGCTGCACTAATATCTCCTATTGTATTACCCGGTTTAACCATTTTAATGCCTGCATATAAAGAACGCTCTGTATCTTCTAGAAGTTTTTCAATTTTTTCATCTACCTTACCAACTTTATATGTATAGGCACTATCACTATGAAAACCATTATAACATACACCAATATCAACTGAAACAATATCGCCTTCAATAAAAATCCTATCATTAGGTATTCCATGAACGACTTCATCATTTATTGATATACAACTTGCATGCTTAAAACCATTATATCCTTTAAAAGAAGGAATTGCATTATTTTTCTTAATAAAATCTTCGATAATTGTATCAAGATCTATAGCTTTGATACCAGGTTTTACAGTTTTTCTCACTAAATTATGAGTTTCATGTAAAATTTTTCCTGCTTTCCTCAAATTTTCAAGTTCTAAACCACTATATATATTAATCATACTTCTCTCCTAAAATATTTAAAATATCTTTTGTTACCAAACTTGAGTCTTTTGAACTATCTAATTTATATACTTTATTTTGATTCATATAATATTTAATTAATGGTTTAGTTTTTTCTTCATATTGTTTAAAACGAACTTCTAAAGTACCTTCTTTATCATCTTCTCTTTGAACAAGAGGATTTTTGCAAACGTGGCATAAATTTTCTAAACTTGATTTACTTATAAGGTTATTATAAATAGCACCACATTTACTACAAGAAAGACGCCCATTTAATCGTTTTAAGGCTGTTTCAAAAGAAACATCTAATACAAAAACATAATCTAAAGTTTGACCCAAACTTTTAAGTAACTCATCATATATTTTTGCTTGCATCACATTTCTTGGAAATCCATCAAGAATATAACCTTTTTCACAATCTTTTTTAATGATTCTTATTTTAATCAATTCTTCCATTAAAGAATCAGAAACTAATTTTCCTTCATCCATAATTTTTTGAATCGAATCAGATAATTCATTTTTCTTTTTAACAATGTTTCTCAAAAGTTGCCCCGTACTAATATGGGGAATTCCAAGAATATTTTTAAGATTATTAGACTGTGTCCCTTTTCCAGCTAGTGGAGGTGAAACAAAAATTATATTCATCATAGCTCCTTTATTTTTTATATTTAATTTCTCTATTTTGAATCATTGTTTCAATTTGTTTATAACTTTCAACGGCTACACCTACAACTATTAGTATACTAGTTCCACCAATTTGAACATTAGTTGGAAGACTAGAGAATGCTAAAAAGATTCTAGGCAATAACGCAATTATTATTAAAAATATTGATCCAATAAACGTTAGTTTAGTTAATATTGAAGTTAAATATTCTGTAGTTTCTTTACCAGGTCTAATACCGGGTATATAAGCACCACTACTTTTAAGATTTTTACTAACTTCACTTGGTCGTATATTCATAAAAGTATAAACATAACAAAATAAGAAAATTAGTAATACAAATATAACTGTACCAACTATAGAAGTTGATGTTAAATATTTGTTTATAAATAGTGTTACACTTTCATTTTTTACAACTGCAAGTATAAACGTTGGAATAGTAAATACCATAGATGAAAATATTACTGGCATAACTCCTGCAGAGTTAAGTTTAAAAGGTAGAAAAGTATTATTATTAATACCTGCTCCTCTATTTGAATATTGCATTGGAATTCTACGTTCTGCAAGTTGCACATATATAACACCAACAATGATTAATATATAAAGTAAGATAAATAACCCAAATGATAAATAACCTAAAAATCCATCTGCTGAATCAACTAATGAATCATAAGCACTTGCAAACATACTTGGCAATGTAAATACAATACCAGCCATAATTATTTGAGATATACCATTT
The DNA here is from genome assembly GCA_047971215.1 of Bacilli bacterium. GTDB lineage: Bacteria > Bacillota_I > Bacilli_A > RF39 > JBKDZI01 > JBKDZI01. The sequence goes on from JBKDZI010000001.1 coordinate 48,418, forward strand.
CCAACTCCATTAGAACTGATTCTATCACCAATCCAAAGTAGAAATGCTGTTCCTGCTGTAAGTATTAAACTTGTAGATATAATATCCATAACCGAAGCATTACCTAAAAATGCTAAAGAAAATATATATCCTTGAATAAAAGCTACTAAAATAGCTAAATATCTATTAATTTGATTTAATTTACGTCTTCCAGAATCTCCTTGATTTTTTAATTCTGAAAAATATGGAACAATATCCATTTGTAATAAACCAGTAATAATAGAAACAGTAATATATGGAGATACTCCAAGTGCAAATATAGAAAAATTCTTAAATGCTCCACCACCCATAATATTAATAAATTCTAAATATCCTAAATCAGTCGATATTGACTGGGCACCAGGTACACTAATGAATGTACCTATATAAAATAATAATAGAATAGCTATTGTAAACAATACTCTTTTTAAAACATCCTTGTTAGAAGGAATAAATAATTGTTTTAAAGTATAAAGCATTAAATCACCTCAGCTTGCCCACCTAGAGCTTCAATTGCTGCTTTAGCAGTTTTAGAGAATTTATGTGCTCTAACATTAATCTTCTTCTCTAATGTTCCATTTCCTAGAATTTTAACACCATCTAATTGGTTTTTTAAAAGTCCTGTTTCTTTAAGTAACTCAGGAGTAACAGTAATCCCTTCTTCAAATACATTTAAGTCAGTTAAATTGATAGTTGCATATCTAGTAGCAAAAGCTGCGTTACTAAATCCGATACTTGGAGTTTTTCTAAGTAATGTAAATCCACCACCTTCAAAACCTCTTTTACGACTGTAACCACTTCTTGATTTTTGTCCGTCTTGTCCACGTCCAGAAGTCTTTCCAAGACCAGAACCTGGACCGCGTCCAACTCTTTTCTTAGAAACTTTTGTAGATAAATTTAATTCATGTAATCTCATATTATTTTAAAATCTCCTCTACTGTTTTTCCTCGTAATTTTGCAACTTCTTCAACTGTTTTAACTGATTTTAAACCTTCAATTGTTGCTCTTGCAACATTAACTTTTGTATTTGAACCTAATGATTTAGATAAAATATCATGAATACCAGCTACTTCTAAAACTGCACGAACAGCTCCACCAGCTTTAATTCCAGTACCACGACTTGCAGGTTTTAATAAAACTTTTGCAGCTCCTTGATGACCTGTAATTTCATGTGGTATAGTTCTTCCATCTACGATAGAAATATTTACCATGTTTTTTTCAGCATCTTGTTTAGCTTTATTAATAGCTATAATAGTTTCTTTAGATTTACCAGTACCAATACCAATTCTACCTTTTTTATCACCAATTACTACAGTAGCGTTGAATCTATACATACGACCACCTTTAGTAACTTTAGTAATACGGTTAATTGAAATTACTCTGTCCTCATATTTTGATTTTTCAAAAACCCTTTTATTATTTCTTCTAGGTCTTCTTGTGTTTTTATTTTCCATCATTCACCTCTAAAATTCCAATCCATTTTCACGAGCAGCTTCAGCAAATGCTTTTACTACACCATGATATAGATATCCACCTCTGTCAAATACAACAGTTGTGATTTCTACTTCTTTGGCTTTCTTAGCTAGAACTTCTCCAAGTTTAGTTGCTTTTTCAGTTTTATTCATACCGTCAAATTCTTTACTCATAGTGTTCGCACTAACTAAAGTAACACCTTTAATATCGTCAATAATTTGAACAACTAAATTTTTATTAGATTTAAAAATATTTAATCTAGGAGAACTATCTGTTCCACTAATTTTTACGCGCACACGAGCGTGTCTAATTTTTCTAAGTGAATTACGAGATTCTTTTTTAATCATATTAATTCTCCTTTCCTATTTTCCACCTTTTTTAGCTTCTTTACGTCTTACGTGTTCACCCTTATAACGGATACCTTTTCCTTTATAAGGCTCAACTGGACATTTTCCACGAATTACTGCACAAAATTGTCCTAATAATTCTTTATCAATACCAGAAATTGAAATTTCTGTATTACTAACATACTCAACTTTTAATCCTTCTGGAATTTCAAGTTCAACTGGATGTGAGAAACCTGCAGAAACACCAACTTTACCAGCTTTATCAGCAAAACGGTAACCTACACCAACTATTTCTAAATTCTTCTTATAACCTTCGTTAACTCCAACTAAAGCATTTTTAATTAAAGCATTAATAGTTCCATGAAGAGATCTAGCAAGTTTTGTTTCTTTAGTTCTTTCTACTATAATGTTATTTTCTTCTTGTTTAACTGTAATAACATTTGGAATAGCTACATTAAGTACACCAAGTTTACCTTTTACTTCAATGTTTTCATCAGTAATTTTAACTTCTGTACTATCTGAAATAGCTAAAGGACGTTTTCCAATACGACTCATATATTTGCCTCCTTATCTAATTTTTTAATTACCAAACGTAAGCGATAACTTCTCCACCAATATTTTTCTTTCTAGCTTCTTTACCAGTCATAAGACCTGTAGAAGTTGAAATAATTGAAATCCCAAGACCACTTAAAACTTTAGGCATATTACTTGAATCTGCATAAACTCTAAGACCTGGTTTTGAAATTCTTTTTAAATTAGTTATAATACGTTCTTTTTTGCTACCTACATATTTTAAAGTAATTTCAATTTCTTTAAAAATACCAGTCTCAATTTCTTTATAATCAGCTATAAAACCTTCTTCTTTAAGAATTCTTGCAATTTCTAATTTGATTTTTGATGAAGGTACAACTGTTGTTTTACTTTTATTTTTATTTGCATTTCTAATGCTTGTTAGCATTGCTGCAATTGGATCTGTCATAGACATAGATTATTCCTCCCTTCGTTACCAACTTGATTTTGTAACACCTGGAATTTGTCCTTTGTAAGCAAGTTCTCTAAAACATATACGACAAATACCATATTTTTTTAATACTGAATGTGGTCTACCACATCTTTCGCATCTTGTATATTCACGAACACGAAATTTTTGTTTCTTTTTTTGTTTAAGAATTAAACTTTTCTTTGCCATAATTCACCTTACTTTCTAAAAGGCATTCCCATCATATCTAACAAATCGAATGCTTCTTCATTTGTGTTAGCAGTAGTTACAAAAATAATATCTGCTCCTCTTAATTTTACAATGTTATCGAAAACAACTTCTGGGACAATTAATTGTTCTTTTACACCAAAAGTATAGTTACCTCTACCATCGAAAGATTTTGGGCTTAAACCTTTGAAATCTTTTACACGAGGTAAAGAGATTGAAATCAACTTATCAAGGAAGTTATACATATTTTCTCCTCTTAAAGTTACTTTACATCCGAGAGCTAAACCTTCTCTCAACTTGTAAGTTGCTATTGATTTTTTCGCTTTAGTAGAAACAGGTTTTTGTCCAGCAATTAGTTCTAAATCACTCATAGCACCTTCTAGGAATTTACTATTTTGAGTTGCTTCTCCAACACCCATGTTAATTACTATTTTCTCTAATTTAGGAACTTGCATAATAGATTTGTATCCATATTTGTCCATTAAAGATTTTTTAATTTCTTTTTCATATTTATCTTTTAGGCGATTCATATAATCCTCCTTTCATTATTTAGTTTTCTTTTCGCTTTTTTTCTTTTCATTAATTTCTAATTTAACATTAGAAATATGAATTGGCGCTTCCATACTTATAATACCACCTGTTTGATTAGTGTGGTTTGGTTTAACGTGTTTTTTAACAACATTAACACCTTCTACAATAACTTTAGTATTATTAGTATTTTCACGGTCTTTTACTACTTTTAGTACATTACCAGTTGCACCTTTATTTTTTCCA
>JBKDZI010000002.1:0-9639 GCA_047971215.1 Bacilli bacterium
TACAAAAGTACATGGAGATTTAAAAGTACATTTTACATTTTATAAAGATCAAGATGTAATTTTCTTTAAAACAATATCACCAGAGCAGTTATTAAGTGAAGGACATGCAAGTGAACTTGCAACATATAAAGGGGTAATTATATCTAGAAGTAATAGTCAAAAAGACAAATTTAAAATAGATTTAATGAGTAGAGGAATATAAATAAAGATTATTAAAAAGTAAAGGGGTTTACTTTAAAATATAAAAAAAGGTTCTAATTGAAAAATTAGAATTATTTCATATTATTAATTGGTAAAAATATTATTATATGATAGAATGATAGTGGTGATTATATGCTTAGTGTTAATAATTTAGGACTTAGATTTCCTGAAAAAGTTTTATTTGAAGAGGTAAATTTACAATTTAATAAAGGTTCTTGTTATGGTGTTATTGGTGCAAATGGTGCTGGTAAAACTACATTTTTAAAAATATTATCGGGTGAAATAGATTCTACAAGTGGAGAAGTTACGCTTGAAAAGGGTTCTAGAATGTCTGTACTTAAACAAAATCATTATGAATATGATGAAAAAAAAGTACTAGATGTTGTTATAATGGGTAATAAACGTTTATATGAAGTTATGACTGAAAAAGATAGTTTATATTCAAAAGGTGAATTTACTGATGAAGATGGTATCAAAATTAGCAAACTTGAAGATGAATTTTTAGCTCTTGATGGTTGGAGTGCTGAATATAAAGCAGGTGCTTTACTTACTGAAATTGGTGTAGATACATCTTTTCATGAAAAACAAATGAAAGAACTTGAATCAAAAGATAAAGTTAAAGTACTTCTTGCTTCTTGTTTATTTGATGAACCTGATGTACTTATAATGGATGAGCCTACAAATAACTTAGATATTAAAACTATTAAATGGTTACAAGAATTTATTATTGAATATAAAAATACAGTAATAGTTGTATCTCATGATAGAAGTTTTTTAAATAGTGTTTGTACTCATATTTTAGATATAGATTATAGTAAAATTAAATTATTTGTAGGTAACTATGATTTTTGGTATGAATCAAGTGAACTTATTCAAAGACAATTAAAAAATAGTAATAAAAAGAAAGAAGAACGTATTAAAGAACTTCAAGATTTCATAGCTAGATTTAGTGCGAATGCTTCAAAATCTAAACAAGCTACATCAAGAAAAAGATTACTTGAAAAAATTGAACTTGATGATATGACTCCATCTAGTCGTAAACATCCATATATAAATTTTGCATATGATACAAGGCTTGGTGAGGAAGTAGTAAAACTTGTTAATGTTAGTAAAACTATTAATGGGGTTAAAATATTAGATAACGTAAACTTAAATATTTACAACGATAATAAAGTTTATATTTATGGTAATAGTGTTACTACAAGTCTTTTACTTGAAATTATTAGTGGTGATTTAATGCCAGATTCTGGAGAGATTTTTTATGGTAATACTGTAATTAAAAGTTATTTTAAACAAGATGATACAGTTGTTTTTAATAGAAATATTACAATTTTTGACTATATAAAAGAAGATTTTCCAAGTTTAGATGATAAAGATGTAAGAAGCTTTTTAGGTAGAATGCTTTTTAGTGCTGATGATGCATTTAAGAAAATAAATATTTTATCAGGTGGTGAAAGAGTTAGATGTAAGTTATCTAAGATGATGATAAATAGAAGTAATTTTTTAATTATGGATGAACCTACAAACCATTTAGATTTAGAATCTATTACATCTTTAAATAAAGCTTTAATGAATTTTGCAGGATCTATTATTTTTACATCAGAAGATTATGAATTTATTAACTCTACAACTAATAGAGTTATTGAACTTACAGAAGATGGAAAATTAAAAGATAGAGGAGATTCATACGAAGACTTTATAATAAAAAAATTGTAATAAAATATAATTAGATAGGTGATAAAATGAAAATCGTTTTAACAGGTGGAGGTACACTAGGTCATGTTACTCCACATTTTGCAATTATTCCTTATTTAAATAAATGTGACTTATATTACATTGGAAGTATTGATGGAATTGAAAAAGAATATATAAAATCAAAGAATATTAAATATTATGAAATCTCATCTGGTAAACTACGAAGATATTTTTCTTTAAAAAATTTTACTGATCCATTTAGGGTTATTAAAGGATTTTTTGATGCCAAAAAACATTTGAAAAATATTAAACCTGATGTAATTTTTTCAAAAGGTGGATTTGTTAGTGTTCCAGTAGTTCTTGCAGCATCACAGTTGAAAATCCCAGTAATTATTCATGAATCTGATATAACCGTTGGTCTTGCTAATAGAATTGCTAGTAAGTATGCTAATACTGTTTGTACTTCATTTAATGAAGCAGCAAGTCAAATAAAAGGTGAAAAGTCTATTGTTACTGGTTCTCCAATTAGAGAAGAAATTAAAACTGGTAATGAAAAAAGAGCTATGGAATTTTGTGGTTTTAAAAAGAAAAGAAAAACTATTTTAATTATGGGTGGTTCTTTAGGAGCTCAAAAAGTTAATGAAATAGTTAGAGATTCTTTGGATATCTTACTACAAGATTATAATATTATTCATTTGTGTGGTAAAGGTAAAACAGATGGTTCTATTAATAAAGAAGGATATGTTCAATTTGAATTTGTTGGAGATGAATTAAAAGATTTATTTAAAATTACAGATATTATTATTTCTAGAGCTGGATCAAATTCTATTTTTGAATTTGCATATTTAAATATCCCTCATATTTTAATTCCACTTCCATCAAAAAATAGTCGTGGCGATCAACTTTTAAATGCTAAATCTTTTGAAAAGATAGGCTTTTCTAAAGTTTTATTACAAGAAAATTTAAATTCTATAATTTTATGTAAACAAGTAAAAGAGTTAGATAAAAATAGAGAAATTTATATTAATAATATGAAAAAAAGTAATAAAATAAATGGTTCTAAAAAAATAGCTGAACTTATTAATAAATTTGATGTAAAATAAAAAGATCTTAGTAATATATTAGATCTTTTTACTAACTTTATTTTTTATTTCTTTTATAATGAAACATATACTGAACAGCAAGTCCGCTATATTTTCCAAATTTTTCTTTACTAATGTTAGTTATCTCTTTAATATTATCTGTTCCATAAATTTCAAAAAAAGCTTTTTTAACCCAAGTGTCAATAGGGTATACCTCAAAATTTTGATATGCCATTAATAATACACAAGAAGCAACTTTAGGTCCAATACCACGATTTTGTTGCATCAATTCTAAAGCCTTAATAGAATCCAAATCAAAATAAACATTTAAATCAATTTCTTTATTATTTACTTTTTGTACAAATTCATAAATGTTTATATCTCTAAAACCAACTTTAAGTTCTCTATAATCAGAAGTTTTAACATTTATTAAATCTTTAGGTTTTGGAAATAAATAATAAGTTTTACTATCAAATTCAACTTTACTTCCGTATAATCTAGAAAGCTCATTTACACTTTTTGAAATAGAATTTACACTATTATTTATTGAAATAATATAAGAAATAAAAACTTCAAAAGGTTCTTGTTTTAAGACTTTAAAACCATTACAATAATCAACTATATTTTTAAAATGTTTATCATTTTTTATTAAATATTTATTTATTTTTTCATAATCTCTATTAAGATCAAAATAGTCAATAATTATATTTTCTAAATTGTCAACTTTATTAGATTTGACAATTAGCGTGCTTTTTTCTTGTCTAACATTTACAATTCTATCTAACAATATAATTGTAAAAGAGTCATCTTCTTCCAAATCGTATCTAAAAGTTTGTCCACAAGTCATTGTATCATAAAGGTTAAAGTTATTTATATGTTCAATTTTAATCATAATAATCACCTAATCAAATTATAACACATCTTTAAAATAAATAATATTTTTGTTATTATTAAATATAGAGGTGTAACATGGTATTTTCTTCAATTATATTTTTATTTTATTTTTTACCAATTTCTATTATATTGTATTATATAACTCCAAAAAAATATAAAAATTATTGTTTACTTACTATTAGTTTAATATTTTATTGTTATGGTGAGATTAGATATTTACCTTTAATATTTATATCAGCAATATTAGATTATACAAATGGGAAATTGATTTATAAATATAAAGATAATCAAAAACTTAAAAAACTATTTTTAATTTTAAGTATATGTATTAATTTAGGTATTTTAGGATTTTTTAAATATTTTGATTTTTTAATAGAAAATATAAATTTTTTATTTAATTTAGATATTTCTTATTTAAATCTAGCACTACCTCTTGGAATTAGTTTTTATACTTTCCAAACTATGACATATAGTATTGATATATACAAAAATAGAATTAAACCTCAAAATAAGTTTTCAAACTTTTTATTATATGTAACAATGTTTCCACAATTAATTGCAGGACCAATAGTTAGATACGAACTTATAGAAAAACAGATTAATAACAATAATTACAAAAAAGAGCACATATATGAGGGATTTATTATATTTTTAAATGGTCTATTTATGAAAGTATTACTTGCTAACAATATTGGATTACTTGCTCAAACTATTTTAGATTCATATATAGAATCTATGGCAAGTCTTACAGTAGTCTTATATATGATTAGTTATGGTATGCAGTTATATTTTGATTTTAATGGTTATTCTATAATGGCTAAAGGACTTGGTAAAATGTTTGGGTATAACTATCCAATAAACTTTAATTATCCTTACATTTCAAAAAGTATTTCAGAATTTTGGAATAGATGGCATATTACATTATCTAGTTTTTTTAAAGAATACGTATATATTCCTCTTGGAGGAAATAAAAAAGGTGTACTTAAGACAATGCGAAATCTTGTTATTGTGTGGTTATTAACTGGTTTTTGGCATGGAGCGTCATATAATTTTATTATCTTTGGAATTTTCTTTGGTAGTTTTATTATTGCAGAAAAATTATTTTTATTAAAAATTTTAGAAAGAATTCCTACAATTTTTAGAAGATTATATGTATTTATAGTAGCTTTAACTGGTTTTACTATCTTTAGTATTGTTGATTTAAATTTACTAAGGTTTATTTTTAGTAACTTATTTAATAATCAGGTTATCAACAATGATTTTATTTATTTACTTAAAACAAATATAATTTTATTATCTATTGGATTTATATGTTTATTTCCAAATATATTTAACAAAGTTAAGAAAATACCAAATAGTATTTTGGGAATTATATATATAATATTATTTAATATATGTTTATTTTATTTAGTCTCAGATAGATATACTCCAGTTATATATTTTAGATTTTAGGAGGCAAAATGAAAAAAAATATTACAATAATAATATTTGTATATATATTAATCTTAAATATTATGTTCTTTGTTTTACCTAAAGAAAATTATAATGAAAAAGAAAATAGATATAATTCAGATTTTCCAACGTTTACTTTTAGAAACTTAAAAAGCGGTAATTATACAAAAGAAATAGAAAGTTATATAAATGATTATTTTCCCCTTAGAAATTTATTTATTATGTCTAAAACTAATTTAGATTTACTTTTATTAAAAGAAGAAGTTAACAATGTTTTTATTAAAGATAATTATTTGATTTCTAAAGATAATGTCAAGTTAGAAAATATAAATAAATCAATTTTAAAACTTAATACTTTTAATAAAAATATAACTAGTCCAATATCTTTTATTTTAATTCCTAATAATGTGTATATAAATAGAAATTTACTTAGTAGTTATGCACCTATTAATAATCAAGAACTTTTTAAAAATTTTATTTTTAAAAAATTAGAAAATGTCGTTATAGTTGATGTTTTTAATACATTATTAGAAGAAAATAATAAAAGAAATTTATATTACAAGACAGATCATCACTATAATATATTTGGAGCTTTTGCGGTTTATAAAAAATATTGTGAATATATGGAAATTAAATGTGTTGATATAGAAAATTATAAAATTAAAACTGTAAATAATTTTAAAGGTAGTATGTATTCTAAATCGGGATACTTTAATCATCCTGGTGAAATCTTTTATTATATTGAAGATAATGATGCTGGAAATGTTTTGTATGATTATAGCAATAACACAAGACTTTATTTTAAAGAAAACTTAGTTAAAAAAGACAAATATAAATACTTTTTAGGAGATAACACAAGACTTGTTACAATTGAAAATAAAAATGCTTTATATGATAAAAAGATTATGTTAATTAAAAATTCTTATGGTAATAGTGTTGTGCCTTTTCTAGTAGATACTTATTCAAATGTACATGTTGTAGATATTAGATATTTTAAAGAAAGTCTAAAAGATTATGTTGAAAAAGAAAATATTGAAGAAACAATTTATTTAGTTGATGTAGCATATTTAAATCAATATTAAAATTGACTTTAATTTAAGATAATGCTACCATTAACAATGGAGGTAGATATGAAAAAAATATTATTAATATTATTTGGTGCTCTATTATTGGTAGGGTGCACGAGTAAAAATATTGTTATTGATCTAGATGCAGTTGATAGAGAAATTAAAGAAACAGAAGAACTTTTTGGTGCTCTTGTTAAACCAAGTAAGGACAATTTAAAAACGTATTATAATATTGATACAACATTATTTGAAGAATATTCAATTAATTTACCAATGATGAATACACAGGCTAATATGTATATGATTGTTAAACCAAAAAAGGGAAAAGAAGATGAAGTTGAAAAAATGCTAGATGATTACATATATAGTGTTGAAGATACTTTTAAAACATATTTAGTAGATCAAGCTAAGCTTGCTGATAATGCATTAGAAGAAGATGAAGGTGACTATATGATTTATATAATTAGTCTAAATAATCAAGATGTTTATAACATTATTAAAAAACATATAACAAAAAAATAATTTTTAAAAAAGAAGAGAAATCTTCTTTTTTGTATTAGTATTAAATTTGAAACATAAACTTTAAATAGGTGAGTTATGAAAAAAAAGATAATTTTTATAATAATATTGTTTCATATATTATTTTTGATATATCCATTAAGAATATCTTTTACAAATAAAGGACAATTAGTTTTTAATTATGATAAAGATAGTAAGTTGACTCTTGAAGAAAGTATTTATATATTGGTAAATAAAAAAATTAGTTTAAAAAGAAATTATAAACCTAATGATTTGACATTAATTGATAAAAAATGTAGAGGAAAAGAACAATATTTAAAAAAACAAGCAGCAGTAAATTTTAATAATCTTTGTTTTGATATGCTTAATTTAAATATGAATTTAAAAGCAACTTCAGCTTTTAGAACTTACACAAAACAAGAATCTTTATTTAATCAATATGTAAAAGAAGAAGGCTATGAAACAGCAATAATGGGGAGTGCTTTTCCAGGTCACTCAGAACATCAAACTGGTCTTGCAGTTGATATAACATTTAATGACTATAAACATACTCAAATAGATACAACTAGTACATATATTTGGTTTAAACACAATATTCATAAATATGGTTTTATTATTAGATATCCAGAAGGAAAAGAAAATATTACTGGATATATGTATGAACCTTGGCATTTAAGATATGTAGGAATTAATGTTGCAACATATATTTATGAAAATGATATAACATATGATGAATATTATGAAAAATTTATAAAAGTTTCATAATATCTTTTTCAATTGTTTTATAAGTTTTTATTGGAGAATATCTTTTAATAACATTACCGTTTTTATCAATTAAAAATTTAGTAAAATCACTTTTAATACTTTTCCCAAAAAGTCCTTTTTTTTCATTCTTTAAAAATTTAAATACAGAACTTGATTTTTTTCCATTAACCTTGATTTTGTTTCCTAAAATAAAAGAAATATTATAATTTAATTTATAGTATTTTGAAATAACTTCATTATATCTAAATTCTTTGTTAAATTGCCCGCTTGGAAAACAAATTATTTCAAAATCCAGATTTTTAAAATTATCATATAGTTTTTGAAGTGAGATAAGTTGCTTTTCAAATAAGCTTTTACTTGAACTATTTACTATAAGTACAACTTTATTTTTAAAACAATTAAAATCTAAAATTTCTCCATTATTAGTTTTTTCTTTTAATTCGTAAAACATATGTAACACCTCTATAATTATTATTAAATAAATATTTGTATATTAATGTCGTTTTATGTAGATTATGTTATAATTATTTTAGGAGGCTCTTATGAAATACGAAAATATAAAAATAGAAAAGTTAGATTATAATGGTAGAGGGATTTGTCATATTGATGGTAAAGTAACCTTTGTAATTGGTGCTTTAGAAAATGAAATAGTAAATATAGAAATTATTGAAAATAGTAAAAAATATAACGTAGCAAAGACTACAGAAATTATAACATCAAGTCCTAATAGAACAATTGCAAAATGTAAATATTATGAAATATGTGGTGGTTGTGATTTACTTCATCAAACTAAAAAGGAAAATGATAATTTCAAATTAAATAAAGTAAAAAAAATTTTAGGACGTTCTTTTAAATTAGATAATATAAAACAAATAATTGATGAAACAGATGAAAATTATAGGAATAAAATTAAACTTCATGTACAGAATAAAAAATTAGGTTTTTTTGAAAAAGGGTCAAAAAATTTAGTGGAAATTAAATATTGTAATATGGTATCTAAACAAATTAATAAATGTATAGATTATATTAAAACTAATATTGATCTTAGAAATATTAAATGTATTACTATTAGAAGTAGCTTAATAGGAGATTTACTTGTTTTTGTAGATTTTATAGAGTTCGATACTACTGTTATTGATTTATTAACAGAATGTTCTTTAATTACTAGTTTAGTTTGTTCAAATGGAAAAAAAACTTTCTTTAATAAAAATGAATATTTTTATGAAAAAGTTGGAGATATGATTTTTGGTAGTTCATATGATTCATTTATGCAAGTAAATACTAATGTTACTAATAAACTATATTCTGTTATTAAAAACTATATCAATGATCATGAAAAAGTATTAGATTTATTTTGTGGTACTGGAACAATTGGACTTTTTGTAACTAATCAAACAAATAAATTAGTTGGGATAGAATTAAATAAAGATTCTGTTAAGAATGCTAAGAAAAATGCTGTTTTAAATGAAAGAGAAGCTAATTTTATTTCTATGGATATTTCTCGTGATTTTTATAAATTGCCAACAGATTTTGATGTTGTAATTATAGATCCACCTCGTCGTGGTTTAACAAAAAAAGTTATTTCAAAAATTAGCGAAATAAATCCAGAAAAAATTATTTATGTTTCTTGTAATCCTATATCACTTGAAAGAGATTTAAAAGAGTTTAAAGATTATAAAATAGAAGAAGTTAGCGTAATAGATATGTTTCCTAATACTCATCATGTTGAGTGCGTCTGTTTGCTAACGAGAATGCAAGGGTGAAAGTGCCGATAAACCCCGTAAACACGGCATTTCTTGAAAGTAAGAAATGCTCATGGGATTTTGATAAGTGCTAGAATATCGGAAAAACAATAGCCGAATGCACTCAAATTGAGTGATTACAAGGGTTGACCGATTATTGGGTTATGGCTTGGTGAGTGCATAGGACTGCTGACATAGTGTGGGTGTATAGGGGTGTTGACA
>JBKDZI010000003.1:0-21527 GCA_047971215.1 Bacilli bacterium
AGGCTGAATATACAATGGATATAACAAAGGATGTAGCAACAGCTACAAGTTTTGAAGATAGTAGCGACGAGGAATATGAGGATCCGTTATATGGAGAAATAGTAGAATTTGCAATAGAACAAGGAAAAATAAGTACAAGTTTAATACAAAGAAGATTTAGATTAGGATATAACAGAGCAGCAAGAGTAATTGATTTACTTGAAGAAAGGGGAATATGTGGTCCTCAAAATGGTAGTAAACCTAGAGAAATTTTAATTGAATATTGAAATTTTTGAAAAAGTATACAATTTGACTTTGTAAATTTTCACATAAATAGCACTCTTACTTGACAAGTGCTATTTTTTTGTGTATATTTATATTAGCACTGACATATAATAAGTGCTAGAAGGTGATAAAATGGAAATGAATTTTAGAAAAGATACCATTTTAAAATTAATAGTAGAAAGTTATATTGATACTATTAAGCCAATTTCATCAAAAGCAATTTGTGATTGTTTAGATTGTTCTAGTGCAACAGTTAGAAATGAAATGATGGAATTAGAGGAAATGGGATATCTTGAAAAAGAGCATATTTCATCTGGGAGAATACCTTCCAAACAAGGTTATAGATACTATATTGATTATTTAATGCAACCGCATAGAATGAAGAAAAGAGATTTAGAAAAATTAGATGCTATCTTTAATAATACTAGTTTAGAAGTTACTGATGCAATTAGTCAAAGTTTGAAAATAGTTTCAGAGATGACTAATTATACACTCATTAACTTAAATGATGGTAAAAATGTTCTTCGTCAGGTTGAAATAGTTCCGCTATCAAATACAAAATTGATTACAATAATTGTTACTGAAAGTGGACATGTAGAACATAGAAATATGACAATTAGTCAGGAAGTTTCTATAACAGAAATTAAAAAAATCGTAGAACTGATTAATAAACTTTTAGTTGGAACACAATTAAATATGGTTCACGAAAAATTAGAATTTGAAATAAAGCCGATGATAGTTAGTGGACTAAAACAACAAGAGATGATTTATGAAGCATTTTATAATGTTTTTAAAGACGCTATGTTTAAAAATGAAGTTAATTATATTGGGAAAAACAACATCCTAAAACAGCCAGAATTTAACACCATTGATAAAATTAGAAATATAATGGAAAAATTAGACGATAATTATATCATTAAAAATATGGAAGAATTAGATGATGATATAAAGGTTTATATTGGAGATGAATCAGATATAGATGAAGATGTATCTATGATAAGAGTTAACTATGGAAATGGAAGTTTTGCTTTAGTTGGTCCAAAGAGAATGGATTATAAAAAAGTATTACCACTTCTTGAATATATTAAGGATGAGATAGAAGGTAAGTGATTATGGAAAATAAAGAAGATGTTAATTTAGAAGAAACTAAAGTAGAAGAAACTGAAGAAGAAGTTGCAGATGAAAAATCAGAAATAGACATAATTAAGAAACAAATGCTTAGAATGTCAGCAGATTTTGAAAATTATAAAAAAAGAACTTCTATAGAACATGAAAAAAATATTAAATATGCGAATACTAAAATCGTTTCAGAATTACTGCCAATAATTGATAATTTTGAAAGAGCTATAAAATTTGATAATGATGATGATTTAAGTGATGAATTATCAAAATTTTTAGAAGGTTTTAAAATGGTATATGCAAATTTTGAAAATATTTTAACAAACTTTGGTGTTAAGGAGATTCCTACAAAAGATGAAGAATTTAATGGAAATATTCATCAAGCTGTAATGACTGAAAGTCATGAAGGTATTGAATCTGGTAAAGTAATTGAAGTATTTCAAAAAGGTTATATGTTTGATGGTAGAGTAATTAGACCTGCCATGGTAAAAATTTCAGAATAAGGAAAGGTGATTAATATGAGTAAAATAATAGGTATAGATTTAGGAACAACTAACAGTTGTGTTGCTGTTTTTGAAGGTAAAGAAGCAAAAGTAATAACAAATAAAGAAGGTAATAGAACAACTCCTTCAGTAGTTGCGTGGGATAAAAATGGGGATTTAGTAGTTGGAGCTGCAGCAAAAAATCAAATGGTTACAAATCCAAATACAATTTTTTCTAGTAAAACTTTTATGGGTACAGATAAAAAATTTGAAATTAAAGATAAAAAATATACTCCACAAGAAGTTGGAGCAATGGTTTTATCTAAATTAAAGGAAGATGCAGAGAATTATTTAGGAGAAAAAGTAACTAAAGCAGTAATTACTGTTCCAGCTTACTTTGATGATTCTCAAAGACAAGCTACAAAAGACGCCGGTAAAATTGCTGGACTTGAAGTTGAAAGAATTATTAATGAGCCAACTGCAGCAGCACTTGCTTATGGACTTGAAGATCAAGAAAAAAATCAAACAATTTTAGTATATGATTTAGGTGGTGGTACATTTGATGTTTCAGTGCTTGAATTAGGTGATGGTGTATTTGAGGTATTATCTACAAGTGGTAATAATAAATTAGGTGGAGATAATTTTGATGATAGATTAGTAGAACATTTAGCTAGTGAATTTAAAAAAGAAAATGGTATTGATTTAATGAAAGATAAAATGGCATCGCAAAGACTAAAAGATGCTGCTGAAAAAGCTAAAAAAGATTTATCTGGAATGACAAATACTACAATTTCTCTTCCATTTATTACACAAGGCGATGCAGGACCACTTCATTTAGAAATGAATTTAAGTCGTGCTAAATTCGAAGATTTAATTAGAGATTTAGTTGAAAAAACTGTTAAGCCTGTAAAAGATGCTATTAAAGAATCTGGTAAAGAAAAATCAGAAATCAATAGAGTAATTTTAGTTGGTGGTTCTACTCGTATACCAATGGTAGAAGAATTAGTTAAAAAAGAAACAGGTAAAGAGCCATTTAAAGGTGTTAACCCTGATGAAGTTGTTGCTTTAGGTGCTGCTGTTCAAGGTGGTGTGCTTCAAGGTGATGTACAAGATATAGTGCTTTTAGATGTAACTCCACTTTCTTTAGGAATTGAAACTATGGGTAATGTATGTACAGTATTAATACCAAGAAATACAACTATTCCAACAAGTAAGTCTCAAGTGTTTTCAACTGCTGCAGATAACCAACCAGCTGTTGATATCCATGTACTTCAAGGTGAAAGACCAATGGCATTTGATAATAAAACAATGGGTAGATTTTCACTTACAAATCTTCCAGCTGCACCAAGGGGTGTACCACAAATCGAAGTAACTTTTGATATTGATGCCAATGGTATTGTTAATGTTAAAGCTAAAGATTTAGGAACTAACAAAGAGCAATCTATTACAATTACTTCATCAACTAATTTAAGTGAAGAAGAAATTGAAAAAATGGTAAAAGAAGCTGAAAGTAATAAAGAAGCAGATAGCAAGAAAAAAGAAGTAGCAGATCTTAAAAATGAAGCTGAAAGTTTAACTTTCCAAACTGAAAAATCTATTAAAGATTTAGGAGAAAAAGTTAGTGAAAGTGAAAAAGAAGAAATTGAAGGTTTAATTAAAGAAGTTAATGATGAACTTGCAAAAGAAGAAATCAATATAGAAGAATTAAAAACTAAAAAAGAAAAATTAAGTGAAAAAGCTATGGCACTTGCAACTAGAGTATATGAAGAAGCAAGTAAAAATGCTCAAAATACTGAAGAAACTAAAGCTGAAGAATCAAAAGAAAATGATGATGTAGTTGATGCTAATTACGAAGAAAAATAAAATTAAGAAGTTCTAGTTTTCTAGAACTTCTTCTCAAATATGGAGGAAAAGTGGAAAGAAAAAACATTGATAATAGTTATAAATGGAATTTATCTCATATTTATAAAAACGAGGAAGAATTTAAAAGTGATATTCAAAAAATTAAAGAACTTACAAAAAATTTAATTTCTAGTAAAAAAGATATGTTTAAAACAGGTAGTAACTTTTTAAAATTATTAAAACTTCAAGATGAAATATCTATAACAATAAATAGATTATATGTATATAGTTATTTGTTTTATTGTGAAAATACTACTAACGATAAAGCTGGTAAACTTATAAGTGAAATTACGAACATTTCTCAAGATATTAATGAAAAAACCTTTGATATAGATAATAGTATTATTAAAATATCTGATGAAGTTTATGAAAAATTATTAAGTGAGGAAGATGGTCTTTTAGAATATAAGCAAACTTTAAAAGTAGTTAGAAGATTTAAAAACCATACTTTAGAAGATGATAAAGAAGAAATTTTTGTTAAATCTTCTGACTTTTCTAGTATTTTTAGTGATGCTTATGATTCTTTAACAACTTCTGATATTACTTTTGACAAAATAGAGCATAATGGAGAAAAATTAGATTTTAATGAGTCATTATGGGGTAAATATTGTCAAAATAATGATAGAGATTTAAGAAAAAAAGCCTATGAAAGTTTATATAAATCTTATAAAGCGGTTAAACATACAGCTTATGATTTATATAAAGGACATTTAAAAAGTGAAAAATTTTACAGTAAAACTCATGAATTTAATAGTACACTTGAAAATGCACTTTACGCAAATAATATTTCAACTGACATTTATAACAATTTGATAAATTCAGTTAATAAAAATCTTGATAAAATTCAAAGTTATTTTACAATGAAAAAAGAATTTTTAGGACTAGAAAAATTAAATATGTTTGATGTTTATATGCCAATGTGCTTCTTACCTGATGAAACTTTTGAATTTGAAAAATCTAAAATTATAGTAAAAGATTCATTAAAAATATTAGGAGAGGAATATCATAAAGCACTATGTAATACTATTGATAGTGATATAATTGATGTTTATCCAAGTGATAATAAAATGACAGGTGCATTTTGTTATGCTACATATACAACACATCCATATGTTTTATTAAATCATAATGATAATTTTAATTCTCTATCTACTTTAGCTCATGAAATTGGACATGCTATGCATAGTTATTTTTCAAATAAATATAGAAATTATACAGATTCAAAATATCCTATATTTACAGCAGAAATTGCTTCAATTGTAAATGAAGTTATTTTAAATGATTATATGGTGAAAAATAGTAATAATGATAAACTTAAAAAATATATTTTAGGTAGTATGATTGAAAAAATTGAAGGTTCACTATTTAGACAGATTATGTTTGCTGAATTTGAAAAGGAGATGCATGAAAATATAGATAAGAATATTCCAATTACAGTTGAAGATGTATGCAATTATTATGGAAATTTAGTTGAAAAATATCATGGTCCTTCAGTAAATATAGATGAAAATATAAAACATGAATGGATAAGAATAAGCCATTTTTATAGTAGTTTCTATGTTTATCAATATGCAACGGGTATATGTATTGCTATAAATATTGCTAATGAAATAATAAGTGGCAATGAAATAATGAAAAAAAATTATATAGACTTCTTAAAATCAGGTAGTTTTGATTATCCACTTAATTTAATTGCAAAATTAGGTATTGATTTAAGTGATGATACATTGTATGATGAAACATGTGAGTATTTTGGAAATTTAATAAAGGAATTTAACAATTTAAAATAGAAAGAAAAAGGCAATTTATGAATAAAAGAGATTATTATGAAATTTTAGGAGTTTCTAAAACTGCAACTGAAGCAGAATTAAAAAGTGCATTTAGAAAACTTGCTAAACAATATCATCCTGATATTTCAAAAGAAGAAAATGCGAAAGAGAAATTTCAAGAAATTCAAGAAGCATATGCGGTGCTTTCAGATAAAACTAAAAGAAATCAATATGATCAATTTGGTCATAATGCTTTTGCTGGTGGAGGAGCTGGTGGTGCTAGTGGTTATGATTTTTCTGGATTTGATTTTTCTGATATTTTTGATAGCATTTTTGGTGGTGCATTTGGTGGAGGAGGTTTTTCTGGATTTGGATCAGGTCAAAGAGGAAATAGACCTACTAAAGGTGAAGACTTACTTTATAGGATGAATATTACTTTTGAAGAAGCTGTATATGGTACTAATAAATCTATTTCTTTAAATGTAGATGAATCTTGTGAAAAATGTGATGGTAATGGTGGTTTTAAGCCAACTACATGTTCTTCTTGTAATGGAAAAGGTAAGATTCGAAGTCAACAATCTACAATGTTTGGAACATTTATGGTTGAAAATACATGTTCTTCTTGTAATGGTATGGGTAAAACTTATAAAGAAAAATGTAACACATGTAGAGGTCAAGGTTATGTTAATAATAAAAAAACTATTGATATTGAAGTTCCAGAAGGTATAGATAATGGACAAAGACTTAGACTTACAGGTAAGGGAGAAATGGGCACTAATGGTGGGCCTAATGGAGATTTATTTGTTGAATTTAAAGTTAGTGAGCATAAATTCTTTGAAAGAGATGAAGATGATATTTATTTAGAAATTCCAATTAGTGTTACTGAAAGTTTACTTGGATGTAAAAAAGAAGTTAAAACTCTTTATGGAAATATTGATTTAAAAATTGAAGAAGGTTGTAAAACTGGTACAAAACATCGTATTAAAGGAAAAGGCGTAACTAATATTAGAAATAAAAGAAAAGGTGATATGTATGTTATTGCTAAAGTTGTTTATCCTAGAAAACTATCTTCAAAACAAAGAAAAGTAATTGAAGAGTTAAATAAACTAAACATGGATGATGTAAAAGAAATTAAAGAATTTGAAAAGTTTGTTTCGTAAAACAAGCTTTTTTTGTAGGAAAAAGCAAACATATGTGCTATAATAATGTAGAAGGTGATTTTAATGTATTCATATATAAAAGGAATAATTAAAGATATAGAACTAAATTATATAGTTTTAGAAAGTAACAATATTGGATATCAAATTTTTGTAGGTAATCCATATAGTTTTAATATTGATCAAATATGTACTATTTATATTTATTCTCACATTAGAGAAGATGCAAATACTTTGTATGGATTTAAAAGTAAAGAAGCAAAAAAAATGTTTTTAAAATTAATAAATGTTAAAGGTCTTGGACCAAAACTTGGTATTTTAATGGTTTCAAATAATATTTCTGAGCTAATTAGTGCCATTGATAATGATAATGTTAGTTATTTAAAAAAATTTCCTAAAATTGGTGATAAACTTGCTCGCCAAATTATACTTGATTTAAAAGGTAAACTTACTACTAGCGAAAACGTTTTGATTCAAAATAAATCTAGTGATGAACTAAGCTTAGTTTTAGAAGGTCTAGGTTATAAATCAGGAGATATTAACAAAGTAATTAAACAAATTGATATTAGTAAAACTTTAGAAGATCAGATTAAAGAAGCATTAAAACTTATGCTTAAGTAGGGAGTCAGTATGGATAGAATTTTTGATGATAAAAAAACTTTAGAAGATAATGAAGCTTCAATTAGACCAAAATATTTACATGAATATATTGGACAATCTGATGTAAAAGAAAATGTCAAAATTTTTATTGAAAGTGCGAAAAAACGAGAGGAAGTTTTAGATCATGTTTTATTATATGGTCCTCCAGGATTAGGTAAAACAACACTTTCTTATATTATATCTAATGAAATGAATGGAAATATTAAAACAACTAGTGGGCCAACGATTGAAAAAATAGGAGATCTTGCAGCTATTTTATCCAGTTTAGAAGCTGGAGATGTTTTATTTATTGATGAAATTCATAGAATTCCTAAATTTATAGAGGAAGTTTTATATTCTGCTATGGAAGATTTTTATATGGATGTAATAGTTGGAAATGACTCAAATAGTCGTAGTATTAGAATTGATATAGAACCTTTTACTTTAGTTGGAGCAACAACTAGAGTAGGAGATTTATCTGGTCCACTTCGTGATAGATTTGGTATTGTTTGTAAACTTCAGTTTTATACTAATGATGAACTTAATTTAATAGTTAAAAGAAGTAGTAATGTTATGGGTTTTGAAATAGAAAGTAAGGCAAGCATTGAACTTGCTAGAAGAAGTCGAGGAACTCCTAGAATTGCTAATAGACTACTTAGACGTGTTAGAGATTTTGCTATTGTTGATGATTTAGAATTGATAAATATTGAAATTACTAAATATGCTCTAAATAAATTAAAAGTAGATGCAAAAGGGTTAGATGATACAGATCATCATTTATTAAAATCTATAATTTCTAGATTTAATGGTGGCCCTGTAGGTGTTACTGCTCTTGCTGCATCAATTGGTGAAGAAATTGTTACAATTGAAGATGTTTATGAACCATATTTATTACAAATTGGATTTCTAAAAAGAACTCCAAGAGGAAGAATTGTAACTAAAGATGCTTATGACCATTTAGGTATTACTTATAATAAAGGAGGTAATTTATGAAAACAGATGATTTTGATTTTGACTTACCAGAAGAACTTATTGCTCAAACTCCTTTAAAAATTCGTGATGAATCAAAACTTATGATTGTAAATAAAACTACTGGAAATATTGTCCATGAAAAATTTAATAATATAATTAATTATTTAGATAATAATGACGTTTTAGTTTTAAATGATACAAAAGTTATGCCCGCTAGAATTATTGGAATCAAAGAAGATACTGGTGCACATATTGAGCTTTTGCTCTTAAAAGAAATTAAAAAAAACACTTGGCAATGTTTAGTAAAACCTGCAAAAAGAGTTAAAGTGGGAACTAGACTACATTTTGAAAGTTTAATGAGTGCAACTTGTTTAAGTGAGCATGAAGAAGGTATAAGAATTTTTAAATTTGATTTTGAAGGTATTTTTTACGAAATATTAGATAAGCTTGGAGAAATGCCACTTCCACCATATATTAAAGAAAAGCTAAAAGAAAAAGATAGATATCAAACTGTGTATGCACAAAATATTGGTAGTAGTGCAGCTCCTACTGCAGGGCTTCATTTTACAAAAAAATTACTTCAAAATATTAAAGAAAAAAATATAGAAATTGTTTATGTAACACTTCATGTTGGTCTTGGAACATTTAGACCTGTAAATGTAGAAGATGTAAATAATCATAAAATGCATAGTGAATATTATGAATTATCTAAAGAAAGTTCTGTTATTTTAAATTTAGCTAAAAAAGAAGGTAAACGTATTATAAGTATCGGTACTACTTCAACTAGAGTACTTGAAACTGTAATGAAAAAGTATGGAGAATTTAAAGAATGTAAAGGAGAGACAGATATATTTATTTATCCAGGGTATAAATTTAAAGCCATAGACGGATTAATTACTAATTTTCATTTACCAAAATCAACTCTTGTAATGTTAGTTTCATCGTTTGCTTCTAAAGAAATTATTTTAAATGTATATAACACTGCTGTTAAAAATAATTATAGATTTTTCTCTTTTGGTGATTCAATGTTTATAACAAATAAATAATATTTTAACATTATGTTTTTAATTATTTAATTTATTTGTACTGAATTTTTACCAGAAGACTTAGCTAAATATAATTTTGCATCAGCTTCCTTAATCATAGTAATATAGTAATCAAGAGTACTACCATAATAAATGCCAATACTTACTGTAACTTTAAAACTGAATTTTTGATAAGTAAAATTAAATTTTTTGATTTCTTTTCTAATTTTATCAGCAATATCAAAGTTTTCCTGTTTAGTTTTACCAATTATATATGAAATAAATTCTTCTCCTCCAAAACGAGCAAATACTCCATAATTAGATAAAATATTATTAGAAATCTGTGCTATCGTATATAAAACATAATCTCCGCAATCATGACCATAATTATCATTTATTAATTTGAAATTATCTATATCAAATAAAGAAACAGCAATTGAACTTGTATTATTATTTTTAAGCGTATTTTGACCAATTATGTTAATTCTTTCCATAAAATATCTTCTATTATAAATACCACATAATGTATCTTTGTATGCATATTCTTTTAAAGTTTTTATTTCTGTATTATATTCCATAATTTCATTTAGATTTTTAATAAGACATAATATGTTTCTAGAATTATCAATATTATTTAAAATTGAAAAGGTAAGTTCCGTATAAATCTCTTTGCCTTCTTTTGTTGTAAAGGTCCATTTTACTGTGATTGTATATGTTTCATCAGATTTTGATAACATTTTTTTATGTATTTTTGAATTAAAAATATACATGATTTTTTAATATTATTTTTAGTTAATTGATTGGGTTTAGAAACTATGTAAAATATATCTTCTAAATTTTCTATATATGTTAAATTAAAAAGTTCTGTTACTAATCTATTAATTGATATAACCTTTATAGTTTTATTTGTTTGAGATCTAACTAGAAAGTTTCTAATATTTTCAACAGATACTTCATTTAAAACTTTTATTTCAATTATTACAACTTACCATTTTAAGAATAAAATTACAATTATAAATATAATTATTATCATGACTATTTAATTTTTGAATAATTGAAGTAGTTTTATTATTATTAAATAAACATTTTAGAATATTAGAAATTAATTCATAATTCGAACTTTCACTATTTTGAAACATAAATAATTGTCTAATAGGCGATTTGAGTTTTTTTAATTTTTTTAATGATATTCGTTTCAGTTTTAAAAATGCATTATTTACATAAATTAACTTTGAATTATTGAAATTAATCTTGTTACCTTTAATAATAACAATAGAATCTTTCATATTATCAAATTTATTAAATTTATCATTATTATTTAATTTCATACTTCCTGCATATTGTTATATTTAATTTCATGGTTATTATATCATGTTTTATATAAATTGTTATTCTAAATTTTGTAGTTATTATATTATAGTTTTAGATTTTATTTTTATGATAAATATGATATTATTATATTGTCAAATTTAAAGGAGATTATTTATGAAAATTAAATATGAATTAAAAAAAGAATACAAAAATACTAGATATGGAATATTGCACACAAATCATGGAGATTTTGAAACTCCAATGTTTATGCCTGTTGGTACTTTGGCTAATGTTAAAACACTTACCCCAGAGGAATTGAAAGCTGTTAGCAGTGCTGTTGTGTTATCAAATACGTATCATTTGTGGCTTAGACCTGGAGAAGATATTATTAAAAAAGCAGGAGGACTTCATAAGTTTATGAACTATGATGGTCCAATGCTTACCGATAGTGGTGGTTTCCAAGTATTTTCTCTGGCTAAGGCTAGAGATATAACCGAAAAAGGAGTATATTTTAAAAGTCACATTGATGGAAGAAAATTATTTTTAACTCCAGAAATATCAATTAGTATACAAAATAAGTTAGATAGTGATATTGCTATGAGCTTTGATGAATGTCCACCTTATCCTGTAACTTATGAATACATGAAAAATAGTATTGAACGTACACTTCGTTGGGCTAAAAGAGGTAAAGATGTTCATAAAAATGAAAATCAATCTTTGTTTGGTATTGTTCAAGGTGGAAAATATGAAGATTTGAGAAACTACAGTGCTATTGAAACAGTAAAAATGGATTTTGATGGTTATAGTATTGGTGGAACAAGTGTTGGTGAACCTAAAGATATAATGTATAAAATGATTGATTATGCTGTAAAATATTTACCAAAAACTAAACCGAGATATTTAATGGGAGTAGGTGATCCCCTTGATTTACTTGAAGGTGTAGAACGTGGAATTGATATGTTTGATTGTGTTCTTCCTACTAGACTTGCAAGACATGGAAATGCCTTTACTAGAAGTGGTAGAATTAATTTGAAAAACGATAAATTTAAAGAAGATTTTTCTAAGGTAGATATAACTTGCGATTGTTACACTTGTCAAAATTATACAAAAGCCTATATTAGACATTTAATAACATGTAATGAAACTCTAGGTGGTAGACTTCTTTCAATACATAATATTAGGTTTTTAATTAAACTTATGGAAGAAATTAGAGAATCAATTAAAAATGAACAGTTTTATATATATAAAGAAAAATTTATTGATAATTACACAAAAAAAGATGACTAAACATCTTTTTTTCTTACATTAATACCTATTATAGAGCTTGCTGTAGTCGTTCCGATAATAATTAAAAAATACAATAGGTCTGTTATATTAAAAGCGTTTGCAATAATACAATATAAAAATATTATTATTGTAATTATTCCTCCAAGTTTTAACCCTTCAATATAACCTTTATCTTCAGATTTTAATCCTGTGAAAATGCCAGTAATAATTAAAGAAATAATTAAGCTTATAAATTTAATAATAATTAAAATATTACCATTTAATATGTCAGAGTATGATAATAATGTAATAATAAACATAAGACTAAGTAAACTCACAAAGAAAATTCCGATAGAATGTAAAAATTTAATCATAATAATCACCTAATAAAGTATATTATATGAATAAAAAAATATTCCTTGGAACACTATTAAATAGGTGATTATTATGTATTTTAAAATTATGATTATAACTGCATTCTTCTATTTTTATTTTATTATAATTTATAGATTTATGGGAAAAAGAGAAATAGGACAGCTTGGCATGATAGATTTTATTGTAACTATTTTTATTGCTGAAATAGCAGCAATACCAATTATAGATACAAATAGAAGTTTACTTGATGCGCTTATTCCAATAACAGTAGTAGTTTTACTTCAATTTTCATTAGCAATTTTATCGTTAAAATCAATATGGGCAAGAAAACTTCTAGATGGAAGACCAAGTATTATAATTAAAAAGGGTGTTGTAATGTTTAATGAAATGGTTAAACAAAGATATAATTTAAGTGACCTTTTATTGCAACTTAGAGAGCAAGGTATAAAAAATATAAAAGATGTAGAGTATGCAGTTTTAGAACATAGTGGAAAACTTTCAGTTTTTCAATATGAAGATACTAATCGTGACTATCCAATGCCATTTATTTTAGATGGCATAATACAACAACAAGTTTTGAAAGAAATTAAGAAAAATGATAAATGGGTAAATAAAATTTTAATGAAAAATAACGTATCTTTAGATAATGTGTTTTATGCATTTTTAAATGAAGAAAGTGTATATATAATTAAAAAAAGTGATATTGTTTAATTTACACTTTTTACATATTTATATTCACAAATTGTACTAAAAATTACAGCTATCCCATAAGCAATGACTAAACCAATAAACCCAAATGTAAAACATAATGTTATAATAGAAACTAATTTTAAAATTGATGAATAAAGAGTAATTTTCATTGTTTTTTTAGAAAGATCTGCAGCATGCATAAAAGTAGTTAAATTACTTTGAATATAGTGTAAAATAAAAATAGGTGCGGTGATAATTAAATATATGCTTCCTCTATTTTGATTATAAACTAAGTTTAAAAAGAAATCAGGTAAAAGTGTAAATAATATACTAACTGGAATACCAATTAAAAGTGAAAAAAACATAGCTTTATTAAGATATCTCTTCATTGTAGTTATATCTTTTTCTTTGTATTTTTTTGTAAGTATGGGAAGTAAACTTTGACTAATAGCAGCTGTAAAAAATGATGGCAAAAGTAAAAGAGGTAATACAAATCCTGTAAATACGCTATATTCGTTACCTATTTCTAAAACAGTAACACCAGTATTTGTTAATACAGCTGTTAAAATAATAGGTTCTAAAAAAAATACAATACTACCAATAATTCTAGATCCGGTATTTGGAAGAGATATTTTCAAAATTTCTTTACCGTTTTCATAATCAGGAATTAAGTCTGTTCTTGAAATTTTTGTATTTCTAGGAACAAATAATAACATAATAAAAATTGATAAAACCTCTCCAATAATACTAGTTAAAATTAGAATGCATACTATATTAATACTTCCTAGATGCATAATTTTTGGTAATATATAAAGTATTAATGAAAGTCTAAAAATTTGTTCTACTACATTACTAAGTACGTGAGGAATCATTTGTTGTTTTCCAAAAAAATATCCACGAATTATACTTGATAAACTGATAAATGGAAGAGTAAGAGAACATGCAATAATTGGATAATATACATCTTGTCTCATTAATAAATTATTACTAATAAAAGGAGCAAGTATTATAACTAAAAACATAAGAATTAAATTTAAAATTAAAGAAATGAAAGTACTTGAAGATACAATTTTTAAATTATTTCTATCATTTTGAGCAACAAGTTTTGAAATTGCTATTGGAAAACCTAATTGTGATAAAGTTATTAAAAGCATATATGTAGGAATTATTATCATATATAAACTAAGCATTTGAGGAGTAATTGTTCTAGTTAAAACTATTTTTATTATCATTCCCATTGCTTTACTAATAAATCCACCAATAATTAAAATCATTGTCGTTTTTAGAAACATTTTCTTTTCCATAGTATCACCTAAATAATAATATGTTGTCATATTTAAAATTTGTTAATATTTTACAGTCTTTATTGTAGTTTTTTTGACAAAAATACTGTATAATTTATATATATTGAAAATGGAGGATACTAATGAAAAAAAACATATTGTCTTTTTTAGGTTTGCTTATTTTATCTGCAGGTTTAATTTATTTAATTACAACTTTATTTAATAATGTAAATCTTGGTTTAGACTTAAAAGGTGGGTTCGAAGTTTTATACGAAGTAGAATCAATAGATGGTAATAATGTTACAAATAATATGATGGAACGTACTTATAAAACTTTAGAAAAACGTTCTAATAGTTTGGGAGTTTCAGAACCTCAAATATATATAGAAGGAACAGATACTATTAGGGTTCAACTTGCAGGAGTTGAAAATGAAGAGGAAGCTAGAAATATTTTATCTAGTACTGCAACATTATCTTTTAGAGATACAAATAATAATTTACTTATGACAAGTGATGTTTTAACTAATAGTGGAGCCAAAGTTTCTAGTGATTCTTTAGGAAATGCTGCTGTACTTTTAACTATTAAAGATAAAGATAAATTTTATAGTGTAACTAATTCTTTAAAAGATAAAACTAGTAATCTAATGGTCATTTGGTTAGATTTTGAAGAAGGTGTAGACTCATATGATGTTGCAAATTGTGGAGATGCAGCTAGTAATTGTTTATCAGCTGCAAGTGTTACACAAGCCTTTGCTGATGATGTAATTATTACAGGAAATTTTACTTTAGACTATGCTAAAAACTTAGTTGATTTAATTAACTCAGGAGCACTTCCGGTAAGCTTAGAAGAAATATCTTCACAAACTGTAGCTGCTGGATTTGGTAGTGACGCACTTGATAAAACATTAATTGCATCAATAGTTGGAATTGTACTTATAATGTTTTTCTTAATATGCATTTATAGATTTAGTGGTATTTTAGTATCATTTAGTATACTTGCTTATACATCAGTAGTATTTTTAATGTTTAATTTAATAAATGGAGTTTTAACTCTTCCTTCAATTGCAGCGTTAGTACTTGGAATTGGTATGGCAGTTGATGCAAATATTATTACTCTAGAAAGAATTAAAGAAGAACTTAAAAATAAAAAAACTCTTAAAGAAGCTTTTAAATTAGGTACTAAACGTTCAATGTCAACAATTTTAGATGCTAATACTACAACATTTATTATTGCAATAGTTTTATTTATGTTTGGTTCTGGTATTGTAAAAGGATTTGCTACAATGCTTATAATAAATATTATAACTACAATGTTTATAATGGTATTTTTAATTAGATTTATTATGGAAGTATTTGCTACTAATAAAACTTTTGATAATAAATTAAAATTATTTATAGGTTATAAAGAAAATAATAAAGAAATTAAAAACTATGACTTTGTTAAATCAAGAAATAAATTCTTTATATTTAGTGGAATTATAATAGTATGTGGGGGAATGTTTTTCGCATTTTCTGGACTTAATTTCAATGTTGATTTCTCAGGAGGAACATTAATAAACATTACCGGGAAATTTGATGAAAGTAAAATCGATGAAAATTTAAATAATTATACAATTGTTAAAAAAGAAAATGTAAACGGTGTATACTCTGTTAGAATAAAAGAAGTTATAACTAAAGAAGAAATTTATACAATAAATGAAACTTTTAAAGAAAAATATAATGCAACTACAAATATTACAGTTATTAGTGATATAGTTAAAAAGACTCTTATTAAAAATGCGTTTATTTCTTTAATTATTGCTGCAATTGCGATTTTGATTTACATAACAATTCGTTATAAATTTACATTTGCAATAGGGGCTTTATTATCTCTTGTTCATGATATAATTATGATAATTGTGTTATTTAGTATTTTCAAATTTGAAGTTTCAGCTATATTTGTAGCAGCAATTTTAACAATTATAGGTTATTCAATAAACGATACAATTGTAACTTTTGATAGAATTAAAGAACAACTTGAAAATAGCAAAAACTCACTGAAAGATAGCATAAATGATAGTATAAACATTACATTAAAAAGAAGTGTTTTAACTTCTATTACTACGTTAATTCCAGTAATTAGTTTAATGTTTTTAGGAACTAATTCATTATTTTCATTTAATATCGCACTTTTAATAGGTTTAATATTTGGTACTTATTCTTCAATATTTATAGCAGCAAATTTGTTCTATATATTTGAAAAAAAAGATCAACAAAATAAAAAGAATAAACCTAAAACAAGTAAAAATAAAGGACCACAAGAATTAATGATTAAAGGAATTAACTGTTAATTAGAAAGGAATCATAATGGAAAATAAAACCACATTTTCATATAATGAACTTGAAAGTATTTTCAAAAAATATATACAAGATGATAATGAAATTTCTATTATAAAAAAAGCTTATGAATATGCTAGTTTTGTTCATAAAGATGCATTTAGATTAAATGATGATCCTAGAATAACTCATAATTTAAGCGTAGCTTCAATAGTTGCAAGACATTGTTTTGATTATAAGACTATAACTGTCGCACTTTTACATGATGTTTTTAAATACGGTGGTAATAAAATTGATATTCTTGAAAAATTTGGATATGAAATATTAAATATTGTAAATGAAGTACATATAATTAATGCACTTCCAATAGATTTAAATACAAACCCAAAACATCAAAGAAAAATTGTAATTGGGCTTGTAAAAGATGTTAAATCTATTATTGTTAAACTTGCTGATAGATTACATGGAATGCGAACTCTTTATGCATTAAGTGATAAAAAAAGTAGAGAAAAGGCAATAGAAACCTTAAATATTTATGCTCCTGTTGCTCATAGACTTGGTCTTCATAAAATTAAAAGTGAACTTGAAGATTTATCACTTAGGTATTATAAATCTGATGTATATTTTTCAATAAGTGAACGATTAAATAAATCAAAAATTGCTCGTGAAAAAACTGTAAATATTGTTACTGAAAATGTTTCTAATTTATTAAATGAACATGGTATTAAACATAAAATTAAAGGTCGTGCTAAAAGCATTTATAGTATTTATAATAAAATGACTCAAGGGAAAACTTTTGAAGAAATTTATGATTTGTTTGCTATGAGAGTTTTAGTTGATACTGATGAAGATTGTTATTCTGTAATGAGTATAGTGCATAAAAAATATCCTCCTTTAGAAGATAGATATAAAGATTATATAGCTATGCCTAAAAAAAACATGTATCAATCTCTTCATACGACTGTTAAAATAGAAGATGGCTCATTATTTGAAGTACAAGTTCGTACTTATGATATGGATTTTATTGCAGAAAACGGTATAGCTGCGCATTTTGCATATAAAGAAAAAGGTAATAAAGATAGTGTTTTAATTAAAGATTTCTATGAACAAAAATTGGAATTATTTAAAAAAACTATGGATGAAGTTGAGGAGGCGGAAACTGAATTAATAGAAGCTAGTGAAATTTTTGTATTTACCCCAAATGGTAAAGCAATTTCACTTCCAAATGGTGCAACTCCAATAGATTTTGCATATAGAGTTCATACTGAAGTAGGACATACGATGGTAGGGGCAATAATTGGAAATTCAATTGTTCCTCTTGATTATAAACTTAAAGATGGTCAAATAATTAAAATTAACACTAATAAGTCATCAAAACCTAATAAAGATTGGATAAACATTGCTTTTTCTGAAAATACAAAAGCAAAAATTAAATCTTATTTTAATAAAATTGATAAGGAACAAAATTTAGTTGATGGTAAAGAAATTTTAGAAAAAGAGATGAGAATCGAAAAAATAGATTTTTCTAGTATTTTTAATACAGATACATTAAAACAAATATTTAAAGAGTTTGGAATTAAAGATGAAGAAGAAATGTATTTATGGATAGCTACAGAAAAAATAACTCCCAAAAATATTTTCAATTTTGTATTTAATACAAATCCTGATAAAGCAACTCAAATAATTGAAAGACTAAAAGCAGAAAAGAAAATTAATATAAAATCTTTTAAAGATATTTTGGTTGAGGGCAATGATAATATTAAATATAATTTTGCTGATTGTTGTAATCCAATACTAGGAGATGAAATTATTGGATTTGTAACCAAAGGAAATGGAATTACAATTCATAGAATGATATGTCCAAATATTAATCAGTCCGATAGACTAATAGATGTAGCTTGGAATGAAATATTAGATCATAAATACAAATCGAATATACTTGTTATATCAAAAGAAGATACTAATACAAATATAATAGATATTGTAAATAAAGCATCTGTTAGTGATATAGTTGTAAATCAAGTTAAAACACTTAATTCATCAGCAATCGTTGCTTATCAAATAACAGTACTAGTTAAAAACAAAAGAAGTTTGGAAAAATGTATAAATCTTTTAACAGAACTTCCAACAATTGAAAAAGTTGAAAGAATGATTAGATAATGAAAGTTGTTGTTCAAAGAGTTATTACAGCTAGTGTTACAGTTGATGAAAAATTAATATCACAAACAAAAGAAGGATTACTTTTATTTATAGGTTTTACACATGATGATACAATAGAAAAGATTGATTATATAATAAATAAAATAATAAAACTTAGAATTTTTAAAGATGAAAATGGTAATATGAATAAAAGTTTACTTGATATAAATGGAGAAATATTATCAATTTCACAATTTACACTTTATTCAGATACAATTAAAGGAAATAGACCAAGTTTTATAAATTCAATGAATAAAGAACAGGCAGAAAAATTATACGATATATTTAATACAAAAATATCAAAAATTATTCCAACTAAAACAGGAATATTTGGGGCAAATATGAAAGTAAATTTAATTAATGATGGTCCTGTCACAATAATTTTAGAAAGGTAACAAATATGGGAAAAACAAATTATAAATTAGTAAATATAAGTTTACTATTAATAATAATAATATTACTTAGTTATTCAGCAAATACAATTATAAATGTGTTTAATATGATTTTAACTTTAACACTTCCATTTATACTCGGATTTGCACTAGCTTATGGACTTACTCCATTTGTAAAAGCTTTAGAAAAGAAAAAAATTCCAAAAAATTTAGCAGTAATATTAGTTATTTTTATTTTCTTATTTCTATTCGTAGGAGTTCTTGTTTTAAGCATACCAATGCTAGTTGAACAAACTGTCGCATTAATTACAGCATCTATTTCATTTATTAATGAATTTGCTACAAAAAATAATTTAAATTTAAGTAATCAAATTGCAGAATTAAAAGATATAAATTCTATAATTACAAATTTTGCATCTAAAATTTCTGAAACGTCTTTTGTTATTATTACTTGGATTTCAGATATAGCAGTATTTATAGTTATGATTATTATATCGGCAGTATATTTTATGCTTGATATGGATGATATAAGAATTAAAATTAAAAAATTCTTTAAAAGAAGAAATAAAAGGGGTTACCAATATCTTAAAGTCATTGATACTGAAATTACAAACTTTTTTGATGGATATTGGAAAGTTATGCTTGTTCAATTTATTGAATATACAATTGTATTTTACTTAATAGGACATCCATATTACCTAATTTTTGGTATATTAGCCTCTGTATCTGGAGTTATTCCATATATTGGAGGAATTATAGTAAATATATTTGCAGCTATTACTGCATTATTAGTTTCACAAAGTTTATTTATTTGGTGTTTAATAGTTATGATGATATTCCCGCAAATAGACTCATATATAATTTCACCTAAAATTTATGGAGATACAAACGAATTACATCCACTTTTAAATATATTTGCAGTATTTATTGGTGGTGCATTATTTGATATTATGGGAATTATTGCAGCAATTCCAGTAACACTTGTAATCGTAGCAACATTTAAATTCTTTAGCAAAGATATAAATAAAAAAATCGCGCATATAAAAGAAGATACACACATTTAAAAATCGAAATTAAACGATTTTTTTATTACAATATTTTAATACTACAATATTTTTCTAATTTGATTAAATTATGATTTATGGGAATTTGTACAATAAATATTATTTTTTCACCGAAACTTTTACTTTCTATTGTAAAATCGCTAAGTAAATATTCAATAATTCGAATATTATTATAAGCAAATGAAAGTTCAATTTTTTTTGATACATTCATTTCAATAATTTTTGAATTTTCTATACACTTTTTAACTCCCATTGAATAAGCCTTAATTAATCCTCCAGTACCTAATAAAGTACCTCCAAAATAACGAACAACAATACAAATACAATTATTAAAATTATTTTTAGCAAGCACGTTTAAAATAGGAAAACCACCAGTTTTATTTGGCTCTCCATTATCATCAAAACGGTTTATACCATTAATTATATATCCTACGCAATAATGTGTAGCCTTTTTATATTCCTTTTTAATATTATCAATAATTATTTTCACATTTTTTTCTTTTACTATTGGAATCATAATCGCAATAAATTTAGATTCTTTAACATAATATGTATATGTAACTTTTTCTAATATAGTTTTAATAATAATCACCAAAATCATTATACATACTATTTTTAATTTTTAAAATAAACCTATTTATAGTAATTGTATTTAGTAATATTAAAAATTTAATTTTATAATAAATAACTTAAAAAAATATGATTAAATTATATCTTAAATTTAATAGAAAAAATTGATAATTTCTGTGTATATAATAGTTTATACGTTTTTTTATTTCTTGTATATTTTTTTAAATATGTAAAATTGCTTTAATTTTTACTCTATTTAGTCAATAATCTAACTAAAGTATTTTTGTTGTCTTGTATGTGCATCTTCTAAATCAATTTCATCATGAATAATTTCTCCTAATTTATTTGTAAAGATATTCATTAAAACTTTTATATATACTATTGTCATTAAATATAAACATAATTTGACACTTTTATTTATACAAATTAAATAAAAATTTATAACTATATTTTATCTTTATATAAAAAAGAATTATTTTCTCTTGAAATTTTCACTACTTTTTAGTACTCTTATTATAGAGTAGTACAAATGGTAAGATGACAAAGAGTTAAAATAGTAAAATTATATATGTAGATACTATTAATAAAAAGGAGAAAGAGAATGAAAAGAAGTAAAAAGGGATTCACATTAATAGAAATATTAGCAGTAGTAATAATTCTAGCGGTAGTACTATTAATTGCAGTACCAACAGTTTTAAATTTAATAGAAAAAACTAATAAAGAAGCATTTAA
>JBKDZI010000004.1:0-44669 GCA_047971215.1 Bacilli bacterium
AAATGAAATTTCATGCTTGATATAAAATGAGAGAAAATAAGCATCTTTGAATTTTTAATAAACAGTGTCAAAAATTTTTGTAAAGCATCTAAAAATAAAATTCCTATATATATAATGAATAGTATTGATAATCATATATAAACAAAACAATTTTTTAATAAAAACAATTTTTTTAACTATGATAAAAATTATATAAACTTTTTTAGTCAAGAGGAATTACCAATTTTAGATATTAAAGGAAATATTGTGTTAAAAAATAAACATACAATATTAAAAGGATCTAATGGAAATGGGAATGTTTTTAAATCTTTAAAAACTAATGGTATGTTAGATGACATGATTAATAAAAATATTAAATGGACCTTGTTTTGTTCAGTTGATAATATTTTAGTTAATTTAGTGGATTATGAATTTCTTGGTTATGTTTCTAAAAATACTTACAAAACAGCATCTAAATCAATTTATAAAAAAGAACTTAATAAATTTGATTATGTATTTTGTAAATATAATAATGGTTCTAGAATTTTACCTATTTTACATTTTTCTGACAATCTAAAATTTAAAAAAGATGAAAAAGGAGAATTTATTTTTAGGGATACTAACATGGTTAATCATTTAATTAATATTGAATCCTTAAAATGTTTTACTTCTATTGAATTACCATATCATCGTGCTTTTAAGCACAATAATTTTCTAGGTTATGATGAAAGTAAAGAAAAAAATTCTTTTAAATTTGAACAATTTATTTATGATGTTTTTATGTATGATGAAAATATGTGTATTTATAGAGTAGATGAACAAAAAGAATTTGCACCAATAAAATCTTGTAGTGGTGAATACACTCCACAAAAAGCTGTTGAAAAATATCTAAAAAATGTAACACCAAAACATTTATAGATGATTTTTAATAATTACTATATTAAATAAAGAGAAAAAAATAATTCTCTTTTTTGTTGATTTATATTTTGTAAGAGTTTATACTATATATAAATTGTTATGTTAAAATTAAAGGAGTTTTTATGTTATCAATTATAGTTCCATGTTACAATGAAGAGAAAGTTATACAAGTATTTTATAAAGAACTTAAAAAAGTAGTAAGTAATAATGATATTAAATATGAACTAATATTTATTGATGATGGTTCTAAAGATAAAACTATTAAAGTTATTGAAAATTTTATTAAAAAAGATAAAAATATTGAATTAATTAGTTTTTCAAGAAACTTTGGAAAAGAAGCTGCAATGTTAGCTGGATTAGAAGCTGCAAATGGTGATTTTGTTGTTTTGATGGACTCTGATTTACAAGATCCACCAAAGTTATTACCTACTATGCTTAAAACTATAATAGATGAAGGTTATGATAGTGTTGCAACAAGGAGAGTTTCAAGACAAGGTGAACCAGCAATTAGAAGTATTTTTGCAAGATTTTTCTATAAGTTAATTAATAAATTATCTAGTACTGATATTGTAGATGGTGCTCGTGATTATCGTATGATGACAAAACAAATGAAAGATAGTATTATTTCATTAAGAGAATATCATAGATTTTCTAAAGGTATTTTTGGATGGGTAGGTTTTGAAACTAAATGGATTGAATATGAAAATGTAGAAAGAGCTGCAGGTGAAACTAAGTGGTCTTTTTTCAAATTATTTAAGTATGCCTTAGAGGGAATAATAGGATTTACTACACTACCACTTAGATTTTCAACATTTACAGGCTTTTTAACTTGTATTTGCTCATTTATTTATTTTATATATATATTATTAAGTACACTAATTTTTGGCAATCCAACATCAGGTTATGCATCGACATTAGTTATTATACTTTTACTTGGTGGAATTCAGTTATTTACAATTGGAATACTTGGGGAATATTTAGCCAAAACTTATATCGAAATAAAAAGACGACCTATATATATTGTTAAGAAAAGAGTAAAAAGTAATGATAGAAACATTTAAAAATAACTTTTTTAATAAAAAGTTTATAGTATTTGTAATTATTGGTATAATTAATACAATTAATCATAATATAATTTACTTAATTTTATTAAATTTATTTAATCTAAATTATTTATTATCAAATTTAGTTGCATTTATTACAAGTATGATAATATCCTTCTTATTAAATAGCTTTATAACTTTCAAGAAAAAACCGACGATTAAAACTGCTATTTTATTTCCTTTATCAAATATACCAACATTAATATTTGGAGTAATAACATCATATGTTTATGTTAATTTATTAAAAGGGAATGAAAACTTTGCCGGACTTTTAGCGAGCATTTGTGCAATACCATTTTCTTTTATAATTATGAAAATCATATTTAATAAAAAAGACAACTAGTACTATTTATAGTTTTTTTATAATAAAAACATATTAATCAATGTGCTTAAATTTCTTATTTTCATATATATAATTTATAACTAAAAACATTATTCCAATTATTGATAATATAAAACTTATATTATATAAAGGTGGGGTATAAATCAACTTAATTTTATGCTTTCCAGCATCAATTTTAAAACCAATAAATGCTGTATTTGTTTTTTCATATTTAACTTTTTTACCATCAACTAAAACAGTAAACCCTTTATCATAAGGAATATTAATATTAACATAACTACTATTATCTATGTTAATATCGCTACTTATTATATTACCTTTAACATTAATGTTGATAGCTTTATTAAAATTATTTTCAAACAATGATGTATCAATAGTATAAAAATTAATATTAGAAATATTAATTTCACCTTCGCTAAAGTTAACTTCAAGATTTTTAATGTTTTTATTAAGTACATAATTAAATGTATAATTTTTATTAAAATATATATGGGATGAACATGTAAGCTTATTTTTAATGCCATTAATATTAATATTAGAATCGCCTTTAAAACATTTATTTACTTTTTCATTTTCAAATGTAACCATTAATAATTTATCTTCAAAAGATTTATCTAATGTAATATTTAATAAATTTTTATTTTTAGCAGTTATATTATACATATTATGTATTTTTTTAATCTCTAAGTTATTTAAAGTAGCTTTATAATTTAAATCAACTTTTTGAATTAAATTTTCGTATTTAGTCTCAATCTTTTTTTCAACTATTATATGGGAAAATAAATATTGAAGATTATATGGATATCCAATTTTTTCAAACTGACTTTGTGACATTAAATTATTGCTACTATAAATAAGTGGTAAAGTTTTATCACTTTTATATATATTTAATTTATCACTACTAATTATCTTATTATAAGAATACATATTTAAATTTTTATCAACAACATATTTATTATTCATATATAGATTAAATATAGTATTTCTACTAATATCATGATAAAGCATATTTCTTGTATAAAATTCATTATTCATAGTTTTAGTTATAAATTTGTAATATGAATCATTATAAAATGATGAATAAAATGATGTAGTAAAAATATTGTTTGGCGTATAATTTACTAACATATTATTATCCTCTAAACTAAGTCTATAAAATTCATTATCTTTTATATTATTAATTAAAGAATTATCTTTTTCTATTTTTTCAAAATAATTATTTTCAACAAATTTTTCATTATAAATATTTATTAAAATATTTATTAAAATAAGAGGTACTATTGTACAAGATGCTACTACATATTTGTTTATATTAAACTTTTTAAATGAACATAAAAAATTGTTAGTAAGTATTATAAATAATGGAATAAATGGAATGAATATTTTTTCTCTTACATAAAGTGTACCATTTAATATATATGAAAATATTGGAAAAAAAGTAATAATTATAAGTAAAATGGAAAGAAATTTATATTCTTTTTTCTTAGAAAACACTGAAGAAAATAATGCTATATAACTTAATATTCCAATACCAAGTCCGTATGGATTATATAAAAATTTTGCAATATAAGGTATAAAAAGACTTATATAATTAGTTGAATTTCCACCACTTCTTGATGAGAATAAACAGTAAAAAGTAGGTAATATTATAAGTGATGAAACTAATATACCAATTATATATATCTTCAAATTAACTCTTATTAAATTGATAAAATTTTCTTTGTTAAATTTATTTAACTTAATTAATTTATATAACATATAGATAAACAAAACGCAAAATGAAGAAATACTATAATAATAACTTGTAAATAATATTAAGAAAATAGATATAATTAAAGGTGTTGTTTTCTTAGTTTTAAAATAATAATTTATTGATAAAATTCCCATAAGTAAAAAAGGTATGTAATTTATAAACATAAAATGTCTTTTTATATGAAATATAAATGGAGTAGATAATATAAATATAATTGAACTAATAAATGCATATTTTTCATTATTATCTTCTTTAAGTATTTTATACATTAAAATATTATTAATTATTAAGGCTAAAAAATTTACTATTAGCAAAAACGTTTTAGTATTAACAAAATAAAATATAATTGATAGTAACAAATATGGACTAAGTAATCCATAATAAGAAATATTATATATATTTTGTCCAGAACCAAGATTAGGTGCAAATTTTAAAAATATAGATTTAGTATTAATAATTTGCTCTCTTAAATAATCAAAAAAATGAACATGTTGAACAGAATAATCAACAGAAGAAGCAAAGGATACATCCATACTTAATACAAATATTATAAATATTATTATTATTGAACTAAGTATTGCTAGTATAATTTCTTTTTTCATAAAACCTCTATACAAAATTATAACATATTTATTATGAAAGTAATAAACTATTTTAGGAGGATTTATGGAAAATAAAAATTTATATAATGAAAATGAAGCTATAATAAAAGGTACAATTTTTAAAAATCTTGATAAACCTTATAAAAATCATACTAATTATTTCTTTTTAGAAAAGTGTGAAAAAGATGAAAAATTAAATGAAATTTCTAAATATGATTTTGCAATTTTAGATTTAAGTCTTGCTTTAGATTTAGATCCATATAATAAACATTTGTTAGATTTTTATACTCACTGCGTAATTAAATATAAAAAATTAAAACAAGCTTATGAAACTAAATATGAAACAATAAGTAAATACAATATACAACATAATGAGTTTGATTGGGTTAATGATTCTTGGACAATATAAAAAAATTGGATATTCCAATTTTTATTCTATGTTAAATGATTTTTTATGTAAAAATAAATTTAAACAAATATTTATAATAAGTAGAGCTATAATTATACAAATAAATACTATTAAAAATGAACTTATAATATCTGGTGAAACTGTAGTTTCAGTAAATATTTGTTTAAAATCACTATTTAATAAAGATATTATACCCATAATTATTATTGATATTAATTGAATAACAAAATTAATTACAAAATATAACAATATAGAATTAAGTATTTTATTTTTACTTGTTTTACGTCCTAAAGTACAAGCTAAAAATATATTTGCAACATATAAAACAGGTGCAAGTAATATCATTAAAATCAAAAAGTAAACAGCTAAACTAGTCAAACCTTCTTCAGAATTTATAGTCTTTAAAAATTCGATTATTTCTAATATGTCAATTTGTCCTATTATTTGTATTCCAATAATAACAAATATAATATTTATAAGTAACATTAAAAATGTAGAAACATATTTTGATAAAATAATAGAAGTTTTACTTACAGGTAATGAGTTTGTTAAATATCCTTCTTTAGAATAAATATTTTTATAATATCTAATTACAGAAAATAAAACTATTGCACCAAAAGATAAAATCATACTTACAATATTAGCAAAAGTTATTAATCCTTCTAAACCATTAAAAAATATACCTTGAAGATCTAATATTGAAAATACTCTAATACAAACACTAGTTGCAAAAAGCACTAAATATAATGGCCACATGTTTTTAAACATATAAGTCATATCA
Organism: Bacilli bacterium; assembly: GCA_047971215.1. Lineage (GTDB taxonomy): Bacteria > Bacillota_I > Bacilli_A > RF39 > JBKDZI01 > JBKDZI01. Next base: position 5,889 of record JBKDZI010000004.1, read on the forward strand.
TATTTTAATAATTTGTTAAACATGCGTATTCCTCCTTAAAAATATCATTAATTGATTTATCTTTTTCTTCTCTAAGTTTATCTGCATTAGATTGAAGTAAAATTTTACCTCTAGAAATAAATATAACTTCATCTAATATTTTTTCTATATCACTAATTAAATGTGTACAAATTATTAAACTTGATTTTTCATTAAAATTTTTCAATATAACATCTCTTGCAAGAGGATCAACACCTGCAATAGGTTCATCTAGAATATAATAATCAGCCTCACGACTCATTACTAAAATAAGTTGTACCTTTTCCTTATTACCTTTAGATTATGAAATAACTTTTTTACTTTCAATACCAATCTTTTTATCATTTACTAAAATTTCTCCACTATTTTGAGTAAGTAGTCCATTTAGTAATTTTATTATAGTAGTTTTACCGCTACCATTTGATCCAAGGAGCCCAATAATTTTACCTTTTTCAAAATTTACAGTAATATTTTCTAAAGCAACAAATTGACCATATTTCTTGTTTACATTTTTAAATTCAATCATTTTTATTCATCCTTTCCTTAATATATTGTATTAGAACATTTTCATCAATATTAAGAATTTTTATCTTATTTATAAATTCATCAATTTCAGAAAAAATAAAATCTTTTAAAATTTCTTTAATTTTTTTTCATTGGCAGTTACAAATTTACCATTTGTTCTTTGAGTAAAAATAAGCTTCATATTTTCTAATTCAACTAGTGCTTTTTGCATGGTATTTGGATTAACTCCAAAAGTTAAAGCTAAATCTCTAACAGAAGGAAGTCTATCTGAAGATTTATATTTTCCAGAAATAATTAATAATACTAAATGATGAACTAATTGACTATGAATTGATTTTGTATTATCAAAAATTATATTCATTTATCCCCCTATTTATGTACTTCTGTACTAATACAACAATACAATAGTAATTTTAATTTGTCAATATATGGAATTAAATATTTAATTTAACTTAAAATAATTATTTGTAAAAAATATTAAATAGAAAAATGTATTAAAACATGCTATAATTGTTATGGTGATAATATGAAAATTTTAGAAATTACAAATCTAAATGTAGAAATAGAAAATAAAAAAATCTTTAATGATTTTAATTTTAATATAAATGAAAATGAAATTAGTGTTATTATGGGACCTAATGGTACAGGTAAATCAACATTATCTAAAGTAATAATGGGAGACAAAAATTATAAAACTAAAGGTAAAATTTCACTTTATGAAGAAGATATTTCAAATATGGAAGTTTATCAAAGAGCTAGAAAAGGAATATTTCTTGCAAATCAATTACCCCTTGAAATAGACGGAATTACAAATATAGAATTTTTGAAAACATCGCTTGCTTCAACTACTGGAGAAAATGTTCCTTTATATAAATTTATGAAAGATGTCGAAAGTTATGTAGATGAACTTGGAATGAAAAATGAAATGATTAGTCGTTATGTAAATAGTGGTTTTTCAGGCGGAGAACGAAAGAAAAATGAAATTCTTCAAATGAAAATATTAAAACCAAAATTAATTATTTTAGATGAAATAGATTCAGGCCTTGATGTAGATAGTTTAAAAATTGTTTGTGAAAATATAATGGATTACTATAAAAATAATACTTGTTCAATATTAATTATTACTCATTATAATAAATTATTAGAATATATAAAACCTGATAAAGTTAATGTACTTTTAAATGGTAAAATTGTTAAAACTGGTGATGCAAAGCTTGCTTTAGAAGTAGAACAAAAAGGATATGAATATTTAAATGAAAAATAATAAATATGAGATAATTAATGAAAATAAAGATTTATATTTAGATATAAATTATGAAGGACAAAGTATAATAAACATAAAGGAAAGTACACTAAATTTGTATTTATTAAATGTACAACAAATAAAAAATACATATAATATAAATATAAGTGGAAAATCTTTTGTAAATATTTTTATGTTTAATTCCAGTGAAAATAAAATTGATAAAATTGATATTAAGATAAATGGAGAAAAATCAGTTTTGAATTTTTATTTATCATCTATTTCAAAAAATGTAAGTAATTATGAACTTAATATTTATCATAATTCAAATAATATAACAAGTAATATATTTAATAGAATTTTAAATAATGGTGATTGTAAGTTAATAGTTAACGAATATGTTTTAAAAGAATGTTCTGGTTGCATAATAGATCAAAAAAGTAAAATTATAAATATTGGTGATGGAACTTCTTTAATAGAACCTAATCTTTTTGTAGATAATATGGATACTATTGCAGAACATAGTGCAACTATTGGTAAATTTAAAGAAGATGAAATATTTTATTTAAATAGCCGTGGTATTGATTATAATACAGCTATAAAATTACTTATTAAAGGTTTCTTACTTAATAAATTATTTTTTAAAAATATAGAAGTTTTAAGTGAAATAATTAATAAAACTTTGGAGGAAATTTATGACAATTAGAAATGATTTTCCAATGATTAATGAGAATTGTATTTATTTTGATAATGGGGCAACAACCTTTAAACCACAATGTGTAATTGATAAAGTTGTAGAATATTATAAAGAATATAATTCTAATAGTCATCGTGGTGAATATAAAATTAGTATTAAAACTAATAGTGAATTTGAAAATGTTAGAAAAAAAGTAAAACAATTTATAAACGCAGAAAAATTAGAGGAAATAATTTTTACAAGTGGAACAACTCATGGAATGAATCTAATTATAAATGGATTTTTTAAAGAATATTTAAATCAAGACGATGAAGTTTTAATAACAGAAGTAGAACATGCTTCAAATGTACTCCCTTGGTTTAATTTAAAAAAGGAAAAGAAAATTAATATAAATTATATTCCGTTAGTTGAAAATAATATTACAAAAGAAAAATTGGAGCAAAGTATTACATCAAAAACAAAAGTAATTTCCATAGCTCATGTTACAAATACATTAGGTGATGTAAGAAATATTAAAATGATTAATGAAATTGCAAAAAAAAATGGGATACTTGTAGTTGTAGATGCAGCACAAAGTGTTCCTCATATGAAAATTGATGTAAAATCTTTAGATGTAGATTTTTTAGTATTCTCCAGTCATAAAATGCTAGGACCTGGTGGTGTTGGAGTACTTTATGGTAAAAAAGGTCTTTTAGAAAAAATGAATCCAATTAATTTAGGTGGTGGTATGAATGCTTCTTTTGAAAAGAATGGAAGTTGTATTTTAAAAAAATTACCCTATAAATTGGAAGCCGGTACTCAAAATATAGAAGGCGTTATTGGTTTTGGTAAAGCTATAGATTATTTAAATAAAATTGGTATGGAAAATATACATAATTATGAATTAGATTTAAAAAAATATATGGTAGAAAAATTAGAAAAGATACCATATGTTACTGTATACAATAAAAAAACAACTAGTGGTATTGTATTATTTAACATAAAAGAAGTTTTTTCTCAAGATGTATCTTGTTTTTTAGATAAATATAATATATGTATTAGAAGTGGTAATCATTGTGCTAAAATGTTAGAAAATGTTATTAATGTTACAAATACTTGTAGAGTTAGCTTTTATATTTATAATACCAAGGAAGAAATTGATTTTTTTATAGATTTATTAAAAAAAGGTCCAGATCAAATAAAATTGGAGGCAATAGTATGTTAAATGAAGAGATGAAACGAGAAATAATTTTAGACAATTTTAATAATCCTATAAATAAAGGATTATTAGAAGATAAATCTTATAATATAGTTAGTACTAATAATGAATCTTGTGTAGATAAAATTGATTTAGGAATAAAAATAGAAAACAATATACTTAAAGACATTCGTTTTGATGGTGAAGCTTGTGTTATTACTACAAGTACTACATCAATTATGATCAAAGAGTTAATTGGTAAACCTGTTGACCAGGCTTTAGAACTTATTGAAAATTATAAAAATATGCTTAATGAAAAATCCTTTAATGAGAACATAGTAGGAGAAGCAATTGTTTATAAAAATTCAGGTAAACAACTAAATAGAAAAAAATGTGCTCTTCTTACATGGGATGGAGTATATGATTTTTTAAAAAGTTTAAAACAAAATAATAACTCTTTTTAGAGTTTTTATTTTGTGGTAGAATATAGTTATGGTGATAAATATGATATTTAAAACAGAAGAATATTTGAATTTAGATAAAATTTTATCTAAAGATAAATTAAATTGTTATGAAACAATTTGTTGGAATGGAAATTTATTCATAATTCTACTTCTTTTATGAGACTAGGTGGTTATAATAACGACTTTTCAACTAGAACTGGTATATTTCATTTTAATCTTTCCATCGGTTCGTCCTCATCATCTGAAAGTTTTAGAGTAATTTTAATAAATAAATGAAAACTTGTACTTTTATAAGTTTTTTTATTTTAAAATAATTACTTTTTTGATAAAATAAGAGAGGTGATAATCATGATAGAAATAAAAGGTATAAATAATAAAAAAATAAAACAAATAAGTAAGTTAAAAAAAGAGCCAAAAGAAATGCTTGATTTTCGACTTAAATCTTTTTCAAAATTTTTAAACTTTCCTGAAGTTAATTTTGGACCTAAAGTAAATTTAGATTTAGATAATATAACTTTTTATAAGCGTTTATATGATGATTCTAAAACTAATTGGGATGATGTAAAAACAAATGATAAAAATTTATTTAATGAACTTGGAGTAATTGATGCAGAGAAAGATTTTTTATCTGGAAGTGGAGCTCAAGTTGAAAGTGAAAGTATTTATCATAATATGATAGCTGAACTTGAAGAGAAAAATGTTATTTTTTGTGATACTACAACTGCTATTAAAAAATATCCAAAGCTTTTTTTCGAATATTTTAATACTGTTGTATCATATAATGATAATAAGTATGCTGCTTTAAATGGTGCAGTTCATAGTGGTGGAACATTTATTTATGTACCTAAAGGTGTAAAATTAGATAAGCCTTTACAAAGCTATTTTAGAATAAATACAAAAGATATGGGACAATTTGAAAGAACATTAATTATTGTAGATGAAGAAGCTGATCTTCATTATATAGAAGGATGTAGTGCTAAAAGTTATACAGAAGATGCAATTCATGCAGCAGTAGTAGAAATAATAGTTAAAAAAAATGCTACATGTAGATATACAACTATACAAAATTGGGCTGATAATGTTTATAATTTAGTTACTAAAAGAGCTTTAGTTTTAGAATCAGGTAACATGCAATGGATTGATGGTAATATTGGTGCAAAAAGTACAATGAAATATCCTTCTTGTATATTAAAAGGAGATAATTCAATAGGTAAATGTGTATCTGTATCTGTTGCATCAAAAGATCAATTTCAAGATACTGGTGCTAAAATGATACATATTGGTAAAAATACTAAAAGTAATATTTTAGCTAAATCGATTGCTCTTAAAAATGGTATTTGTAATTATAGAGGTACTTCTAAAATTTGTACCACTGCGATTAATTCTATTGCAAATGTTAAATGTGATACAATCATATTAGACAAAGAAGCAAAAACAGATACTATTCCAACTAATTTGTGTAATAATAATTCTAGTACTTTAGAACACGAAGCAACTGTTTTAAAAATAGATGAAGATAAATTGTTTTACTTAATGAGTCGTGGTATTGATGAGAATAAAGCTCGTGAAATGATAGTTATGGGTTTTACTTCTGAATTTAAAGATGAACTTCCTATGGAATATGCCGTAGAATTAAATATGATACTTAAAAAATATTTAAATACATAAAAAGGTGACGTTTATGAAAAACAAAATTGGTATAATTTTAATAGTGATAATTTCTTTATTACTTCTTTTTAAAAATATTAAAAAGTATGAAATTTTAAATATAGATGAAATAAAAGTATACCAATTACAAAAAAACGATAGTGCTTCTTTAAATAAATATTATATTTATGGTACTCATTTAAATTTTTTTGGTAACCTTAAAAGTAATGAAAAACCTTTGAAAGTAGAACTAATTTTAAAAGGTAAAGATAATACATTAAATTATAAACTTGAATTTACATATATTGATAATATAGTAAATTTTAAAACTTCTAATATGTTAAATGAAGGTATTAATTTAGAAAATATAAACATAGATAACTATTTGCTTTATATTAAAGTATGTAATAAAAATATAGAAAATTATTATTCTATTAAAAACAAGACTTTCTATAATAATTTAACTTATTATAAAGTTAGTAATAATGAGAAAACAGAAAAAATAAATATTGAGTTTTTAAATAATTATCGTATTTTAGATATTGAAAATGATTATTTAATTATGAATGTAGAAAATATTGAGTTACCAAAAGACGTTTATGATATAGTTTTAGATCCTGGGCATGGTGGAAAATCTCCTGGGGCAGTTCAAGGTAATATTTATGAAAAAAAAGAAACATTAAAATATTCTAAACTTATTAAAAAATATCTTGAAAGTTTAGGATATAAAGTAAAGCTTACTAGAGATAATGATGTTTTACCAGGTGATGATGATTTTAATCCATATACTACAAGAAGGGTAGCTACTGCTTATGAAACAAAATCAAAATTTTTCTTTTCAATTCATTTAAATAGTTCAGTTATTATTCCTAAAATAGGCGGAGTAGAAATTTATGTAGCTAATGATACTAATATAGTCCTTGCTAAAGAGTTTGCTAAAAATATTGTAAAGCTTGCTAATACTACATTTTCTGATGTAAATAGATTTAAAATTGATAAAGGTGTATATCGTAGATTATTTAACAAAACTGATGTTGATAGTGTACATAAAAGAACTGATGATTTAGGTATTGACTTTTATAGTAATGTATCTACAAAAACACCTTATTATTTTATGCTTCGTGAAACTGGTGGATTTATGACATATGCTTATTTACACGGTAGAGAAGGAAAAAATAAATACAATGATTATTATAATAGTAATGTAGCACCAGAAAGTTATCTTTTTGAACTTGGATATATGAATATTGAAAAAAATTTAAGAAAACTTGTATATGAAAAAGATGGTTATGTTAAAGCAATAGTAAAAACCGTTGATGACTATATTCATCAAATTAAAAAATAATATTAATCATATATTATTGAATTTATTAAATTATAATGCTACAATATTGCGACAAAGGCGGAAATATATGAATTCTATAAAAATAGGTAAAATTAATACTAATAATAAACTAATTAAAACAATAAATGATTTTATATTAATAAGAGCATTTAATACTACTAGTGATAAAGAATTTGAATGTTTTACTTTGGCAAATGAAATAGCATCTAATTTGTTTTATGAAAAAAAATTATATAAAAATAAATATATAGACGAGAAATATTCAATTTTATATTTTAAAAAAAGAGCCGATGAAACATGTGTTGGTAAATTAAATGGTAAAAAAAAGTATTTAAAATATGCTTTAAATATATCAGATTATAAAAAATTTGGAACTTTTGTTCATGAATGTTTTCATCTTTATGGATCTCACAATGGTTCTAATTTAAATGGTATAAAATATAAATATGAAGATAAGTGTATTGGCACAGCATTAAATGAAACTATTACTGAAATTTTAACTAACCTAGCATTATCTTTTAATAATTATGAAAATACTAAAAATAAAATTTTAAGTAGTAAAGATATTTTATTAAATAATAAATTTTATCAAAATTGTTTATATAATGATTATATTCCTATTACTAATTTATTACTATTTGCAATGGATAATACTTTTATTGAAGAACAACTTGATTTTTTAGATTATAACTATGTATTTGACAATCTAAAATTTTTAATTGATGCAAAAATTAAATCTAAAAACGGACAATTATTTTACGTAAATGATTTATTACAAGGATATAAAGAAGGTAATTTATATGTTAATAATGTTTTTAATAAATATTTCAAAGATGATATGTTTTATGAACTAATTTTAAATTTAGATGTTTTTTTTAATAAAACTATAAATTATAATTTTATAAAAGATGGAATAAACGATGATAATAAAATTTTTATTGAAAATTCCTTGAATATAATAGAAACTTTTTCATTAGAAAAATTAAAAAACTATGTAACAAATAATATCGTAAGTGTTGCAAGGGCAATGGAATATGCTAGGATTTTTGAACAATTAGAAAATAATGTTAAACATTTTTATGATATTGAAAATGTAAAATCATCATATACTGTTTTAAAACCGTTGACAAGAGATAGTTTAAAATTAAAATATCGTTAGAAATTAAAAATTTCTACTGCTAAAGTCTAAAAGTAATGCTTTGGCGTAACGCTGTTTTGCAAGGACCAAATTTTGGTTAATATTTACTTAATATTGAAAAAGATATTAAAAAGAATTATAATTCACGTTTTTATATAAATGAAATTTAAATGAATTAGAAAATAATTAGTATATCTAGAAAAAACATATTTTCTCACAAAATTCGATAATTTCTCTTACTCTTTATATGAAAACTTGTTAATTTGTAGTTAACAAATTACAAGTAATACGACTTACAATTGAATTAAATTTTTTTGTATTTGTACTACTTTTTTTATAAAATGAGATATTATATGAAAAAGAAAAATATTGTTTTAATTTTACTTTATTATTAATATTTGTATACCATTGTTATGTAATAATTCAAATAATTACAACAATTGTTAATAATATTTAGAAAATTTATATATTAAAATCTTATCTTTTAGTGTATAATAATAACAAGGTGAACATATGGAAGTAATCATTCAAGATATTATTACATTTTTAAATTCTATGCCAATTTTAGGTCCAATTTTGGCTTTTTTATGTATAGTTTTAGAATCATTAATTCCTTTTTTACCTCTTGTTGTTTTTATTGGTGTTTTAACATATTATTTAAATATTTATCTAGCTTATATTGTGGCTTATATAGCAATTTGTCTAGGTTCTATATTTACATTTTTATTATATAGATATATATTTAAAAATAAAAAATATAAATTAACAGATAAATTTTCTAATATTAAATTTGAACAACTTGCAATTCTTTATGCAATACCTTTTTCACCGTCAGGTTTTGTTCATATAGGACTTGCTGTTGGAAAATACAATTTTAAAAAGTTTACAATATCGCTTTTAATAGGTAAATTATTTAGTGTATATTTTTGGGTTTTTATTTCAAAAACATTTATTCAAAGTATAACTGATATTAGTACTTTAGTAATACTTACAATATCTTTATTGATAGTTTTTGCAATTTCAAAACTTGTAAGAAAAAATATGAAATTTTAAGGAGACTTTATGGAAATAATTATTTTAATTTTACTTATAATCAATATAATACTTATTATGATTATGATAATAAAATTATTTTTTAATAAAAGTGATATGAAATTATTAGAAGCAAATAATAATTTTATAAAAGAAATTGGCGAGTTTAAATTTCAATTAAATAAAACTATTGGAGATGATTTTAATAAATTAAACGATAGAATAGATTTTAAACTTAATAAAATGAATGAAAAAGTAAACGAACGTTTAGATGATGGTTTTATGAAAACTAATAAGACTTTTAATTTGGTAGTTGAAAGATTAACAAAAATTGATGAAGCTCAAAAAAGAATTGATAAATTAGGTAGTGATATAAATATTTTACAAGAAGTTTTAACTGATAAAAAAACTCGTGGTATTTTTGGAGAAGTTAATTTAAAAAATATTTTAACTAATGTATTTGGAGAAAACAATGTTAAAATTTATAAAATGCAACATATGTTTCCAAATAATACAATAGTTGATTGTGTTTTATTTGCACCAAGTCCTCTTGGGACAATTGGTATTGATTCAAAATTTCCTCTTGAAAATTATAGAATTATGATAGATAAAACTGCTGAGGTTTATCTTAGAAAAGAAGCTGAAAAAAGTTTTAAAAATGATGTTAAAAAACACATTGATGCAATTGCATCAAAATATATAATTGACAAAGTTACATCTAATCAAGCAATAATGTTTTTACCCGCTGAGGCGATTTTTGCTGAAATAACTGCATATCATCCAGACATTTTAGACTATGCTTATAAAAAAAGAGTTTGGATTACATCTCCAACTACTTTAATTAGTACACTTACTATTATTCAAGTTATATTAAAAAATGTAGAAAGAGATAAATATACAACTGTAATTCATCAAGAATTAAATAAACTTGGAATTGAATTTTCAAGATATAAAGAAAGATGGTCAAAATTATCAAGAAGTATTGAATCTGTTAGTCGCGATGCTCAAGCAATTAATATTACAGCAGATAAAATTACTAAAAGATTTGAAAGTGTTAATGATGTAGATATAGAAAAATTAGAACAGTAAAGAAGGATATTAAAATATGAATGAAACAATAATAAAAGAAATATCAAAAAACTTACAAAAAAATGTAAGTCAAATAAATGTAGTTTTAAAACTTTTAAAAGAGGGGGCAACTGTTCCTTTTATAGCTCGATATAGAAAAGAAGCAACTAACAATTTAGATGAAGATGAAATTCGTCAGATTTCTTCTGTTTATGAATATAATGTTAATCTTTTAAAAAGAAAAGAAGATGTTATTAGATTAATTGATGAAAAAGGAATGCTTACTAAAGAATTACAAGAAGATATTATTAAATGTGAAAAATTAGTTGATATTGAAGATTTATATAGACCTTATAAAGAAAAGAAAAAAACTCGTGGACTTGATGCAATTAATAAAGGATTATTACCACTTGCTGAAAAAATATTAACTTTTTCAAATGAAAAATTAGAAGATTTAGCAAAAGACTTTATTACAGATGAAGTTTTAACTACTAAAGATGCTTTAAATGGAGCTAGTGATATTATTGCAGAACAAATTAATGATAATGCAGATTATAGAAAATTTATTAGAAGAGAAACTTTTTTAAAGGGTCAACTAACTTCATCTAAGAAGAAAAAATATAATGATGAAAAAGGTGTTTATGAAATTTATTACAGTTATAGTGAACCAGTTTCTAAAGCTAAATCTCATAGAATACTTGCGATAAATAGAGCAGAAAAAGAAAAAGTAGTATCTGTAAAAATCGAAATAGATGATAAAAATATTTTGAATTTTCTATATAGTAAAGTTATTAAAAATGAAAATAGTCCAGCAAGTAATTTTGTTAAATTTTCATGTAATGATTCATATAAACGCTTAATTAAACCAAGTATTGAAAGAGATATTAGATCACAACTTACTCAAACTGCTGAAGATGGCGCTATTGAACTATTTAGTATAAATTTAGAAAAATTATTATTAGTACCACCTATGAAAGAAATATGTATTTTAGGTCTTGATCCAGCATATAGAACAGGATGTAAACTTGCTGTAATAGATAAAACAGGCAAGCTTTTAGATATTGATGTAATTTATCCCCACGTACCTAGAAATGATGTAGAAAACAGCAATAAAAAACTTCTAAATTTAATTAAAAAATATAATGTTGATGTTATTGCAATTGGAAATGGTACTGCATCAAGAGAAAGTGAAAACTTTGTTGCAAATTTAATTTCTGATAATAATTTACTTACAAAATATGTAATTGTAAGTGAAGCAGGAGCATCTGTTTATTCAGCAAGTCCTCTTGCAAAAGAAGAATTTCCAGATTTAAGTGTAGAACAAAGAAGTGCTGTTAGTATTGCAAGACGTTTATTAGATCCACTTTCAGAATTGGTTAAAATAGAACCAAAAGCTATTGGTGTTGGACAATATCAACATGATGTAAATCAAAAACAATTAAATGAAAATCTTGAATATACTGTTAGTAAATGCGTTAATAATATTGGAGTAAATATTAATACTGCTAGTAGCTCTCTTTTAAAACATGTTTCTGGATTAAATAAAAAATCTATTGAAAGTATAATTAATTATAGACAAGAAAATGGAAAAATAAAATCAAGAAAAGAAGTAGAAAAAATTAAATATTTAAAAAATAAAACGTATGAGCAATCTATTGGATTTCTTCGTATTGTAGATGGTGAAAATCCACTTGATGTAACTAGTATTCATCCAGAAAGTTATAATATTACATTAAAATTATTAAAACATTTTGATTTAACTTTAGACGATTTAGGTAGTAAAAAAATATTAACTACACTACAAAATATTAACTATGAAAGTATTAACACGATTTTAGATAGTGATAAATACACTATCGAAGATATTGTAAAAGCTTTATTAAATCCAAATCGTGATCCTAGAGATGATGTAGATACTCCAATTTTGAAAAGTGATATTTTAAAAATTGAAGACTTAAATACAGGAATGCATTTAAAAGGTACTGTTAGAAATGTTGTCGATTTTGGAGCTTTTGTAGATATTGGTATTAAAAATGATGGACTTGTACACATTTCAAAAATAACTAATAGATTTATTAAACATCCAAGTGAAGTACTTTCTGTTTCAGATATAATAGATGTTTATGTAGAAAGCATTGATTTAAATAAAGGTAAAGTTTCACTTACAATGATTAAATAAAAAGGAGTAGCATGAAAAATAAAAAAAATATAATAATAGGATTTATTGGATTTTTATTTTTATTTATAGTAGAAATGCTTATAGCCTTGCAAATTTTACCTGTAGTAAAAATTGATAAACCTAGCATCAAAATAAATGAAAAAAATATAAATTATAAAATTACAATTAAAGAAACAAGACAAATACTTCCTTTTTTTAAACAACATAAAAGGAAAGATATTTCTAATAAGGAAGAAATTATAATTAGCAATGCAGAAAATATTGATTTATCTATTACAAATATAATTAAAGAAAATTATATATTATATATTTATAAAGATGATATTGAATTATATAGTGGACAGCCATTAGAAGATCTTAGTATGATATTAAATTCTAATGGAAAATATAAAGTTTTGCTTATAGATAATTTTAAAGAAAGCTTTCGTGAGATTGAACTTTCTTATGAATTTGATATTGTTGTAAATGTGGAAACAAAAATTTCTATTGAAAAAAATTCTTTTAAAAAAGGTGATATTATTTTTCTTCAAATAGATAATGTTGTTTCAAATAATATTGTAGTTACTTCTTCTATTTCTGAAACTAAAAAGTATAAATGCATTAAAAATGGTTATTCATGTCAAGCTATGATTCCAATTAGTATAGATGATAATGTTGGAAAAGAATTTATAACAGTAAAAATAGATAAAAAAGAAAAAGTTTTAGAATTTAATATAGAAGAAGTATCTACAAGCGAATATTTAGAAAATAAAGAAACTATAAATGAGTATAATAAAGAACTTATTAAAACTGTCAAACAATTAATTTTAAACGATGATATTGTATTTAATAATAAATTTGAAATACCAAGTAATGCAAAATTATTTATGAGATTTGGTGGAAAAATTATTAATTCTAATATTTATATTCAAATGGATAGACTAAAATACACTGAAAATTATAATGTTGTGGCTATAAATAATGGTATTATACTTGCTGCTAAAACTAGTCCAATATTTGGAAACTATATAATTATTGATCACGGTAATAATATTTTATCATTTTATGGTAATTTAAGTATAATGAATGTTAAAGAAAATGAAACTATTGAAAAAGGAAAAAATATAGGTAAAACTGAAAATTCAGAAGATTCTTATCTAGATTTTGCAATATTTTTAGATAATGTATTAGTAAATCCTGAAAATTTTGTAATTTATGAATAATTCTTCTTGGATTTATAATAAAAATATTATATAATTATAAAGGAGGTTATATGAAAAAAGATGTACAAAGTAAATTTAATATTGTTATTTTTGTAGCAATAGTAATAGTATTATTAGTTATATTAACAGAAATATTTAGTGGTTCTGGTAATTTAAAAAATGTAAATTTTGTTGATGGAAAATTTGATAATGATAATAAAAAAGGTGAATTACTTGAAGTTACTTTTGATCAATTAAAAGAAATATCAGGTGCAAAGGGAAGAACAATTGTATTTTTTGGTAGACCAACATGTTCTTACTGTGTAAAGTTTAAACCAATAATTACAAAATATGCAAAGGATAAAAAAATTGATATTGCATATGTAAATACTGATAAAATTACTACACAAACAAATATTGCAAAGTTATATGAAATTTTAGGTGTTACAGCAGAAACAGGTTTTTCAACACCAACAACAGCAGTGTTTGAAAATGGGGAAATATTAAATAAGAAATCAGGATATATGGAAGCTGATGCTTTAGATGAATTTTTATCAGAATTAAATAATACTAATAGTAATAAACCAACAATTGAAAAAGTAGAATTTATTGATGGAAAACTTGATAATGGAAATAAAAAAGGTGAGTTACTTGAAATTACTTTTAATCAACTTAAAGAAATTTCTAAAGCTAAAGGAACAACAGTTGTATTTTTTGGTAGACCAACATGTTCTTGGTGTGTAAAATTTGAACCGGTGGTTGTTAAATATACAGAAGATAATAAAATAGATATTACGTATTTAAATACTGATAAAGTTACTTCTGATCAAATGAGTACAATTTTTGAACTTTTAGAAGTTGATACTACAAAAGGGTTTGGTACTCCAACAACAGCAATTTTTAAAGATGGACTTCTTGTTGGTAAACAACCTGGATATATGGAAGCTGATGATTTAGATGAATTTATAAAATCAATTAAAGAATAATATTATATTTATTCTTTTTATTTATGTATAAATCCTTGTAGATTTACATATTTTTAAATAAAAATACTTTCATTAAATATTAATTTTATGTATACTAAAAATAGAAACGAGGATTATATGTTATTACTTACAAAAAGCACTTTAGCAATTATGATAGGTTTTATACTTGCAATCATAATAGGCCTAATTGCCATACCATTTTTAAAAAGATTAAAGTTTGGTCAAACAATTAATCAATATTTAAGAAAAACTCATAGTGAGAAAAAAGGAACTCCAACAATGGGAGGAATAATATTTATCCTTCCAACGCTTCTTGCTATTTTAATTTTATATGTATTAGATAAAATATCAATTAGTTATAACTTAGTATTAGTACTTGTAGTATTTTTCTCCTATGGATTGCTAGGTTTTATAGATGATTTTCTAATTATAAAAAGAAAGAAAAATGAAGGATTAACTGCATTACAAAAATTTATTGGCCAAGCATTAATCGCATTAATATTTTTCTGGATATTTATGCAAGGTGGAAATGATCCAATATTATGGATTCATACATTTAATATTAAAATTCATTTAGGTGTATTATATGGATTCTTTATATTGTTTTATATAATAGGTTTTTCAAATGCAGTTAACTTAACAGATGGACTTGATGGTCTTGCTGGTGGACTTTCTACAATGAGTTTTTTAACTCTTGGTATACTATCACTTAATGCTACTTGGCTTGCAGGTTATGAAGAAATTGGAATATTTTGTTTTGTATTAGTTGGAGCTTTGTTTGGATTTTTAATATTTAATACTAAACCTGCAAAAGTATTTATGGGAGATACTGGTTCTCTTGCATTAGGTGGAGTAATGGCTACTGTTGCTATTCTTACTCGTCATGAAATTGTTTTACTTGCAATAGGTGGGGTATTTATTATTGAAACATTATCAGTAATTATACAAGTTACTTCT
Organism: Bacilli bacterium; assembly: GCA_047971215.1. Classification (GTDB taxonomy): domain Bacteria; phylum Bacillota_I; class Bacilli_A; order RF39; family JBKDZI01; genus JBKDZI01. The sequence continues at coordinate 21,546 of JBKDZI010000004.1, forward strand.
TTTAAATTAACAGGTAAACGTGTATTTTTAATGTCACCGCTTCACCATCATTTTGAAAAATTAGGTTGGATTGAACAAGACATAGTTAAACTATTTTGGATAGTTGGACTATTATTCAATATGGCAGCAATCACTTTTGCAGCTTGGATTTAAAAAGGCAAATACAGTCTTTTTTAATTACTTTATTTTATGAATTATTTTAAAACTAATGACAAAAAGTTACATAAGTTATATTATTAAAGTAAGTAATAATAAAGGTGCAATTTATACTGGATAAAATTTGTATTAATTAATATTATACAATTTCTTTTAAAGATAATTCTTTTCTTAATTATATATATTTTTATCATTTGTCTTTATAACCTTGACTTTAATAGTAACTCAAGATAAAATTAAAGAGGAGTAAGTGGAGGAATTATGCAAACAGAATTACACATTTTGTTTTTCTTCATTGGAACTTTAATAGGAATTATTGGGTATGCTATTGTTGATTTAATAAATATAAATCGTGGTAAAAAGCGTGCTAATTTAATTATAGATAATGCGAAAAAAGAAGCTGAAGTGCTAAAAAAAGAAGTTATAAATGACGCAAAAGAAAATATGCGTCTTTTAAAAGACGAGCAAGACAGTTTTTATAATGAAAAAAAAGATGAATTAAAATTAAAAGAAGAAAGTTTAAACAATAGAGAAGAAAGTTTAAATAAACGTGATGACATTGTAGTTAAAAAAGAAGATGTTATTGAAGAAAAAGAAAGAAACATTATCGAAACTAAAAAAGAAATCCAAGAAGAAAAGAAAAATATTGATAATAGAAAAAAAGCACAAGATGAATTACTTGAAAGTATTAGTAAAATGACTAAACTTGAAGCTAAAAATATCTTGTTTGAAAATTTAGAAAATGAACTTGAAAAAGAAATGATGCATTTAGTTAAAGAAAAAGAAAATATAGCTAAAATGGAAGTTAATAGAACTTCTAAGAAGTTACTTGTTTCTTGTATGCAAAAATATTCAAATGACGTTGTTTCAGAAAAAACTGTTTCAGTTGTAAATTTACCTAGTGATGATATTAAAGGTAAAATTATAGGTAGAGAGGGAAGAAATATTCGTACTATTGAATCTGTTACTGGTGTTGACTTAATTATAGATGATACTCCAGATGTAATAGTGTTGTCTTCCTTTGATCCATATAGGCGTGAAATAGCTAGATTGACATTAGAAGAATTAATTAAAGATGGGAGAATTCATCCTGCAAGAATTGAAGAAGTATTCAATAAATCAAATGAAGAGGTAGATTTAAAAGTTCGTGAATATGGTGAAACAGCTATATATGAATTAGGCTTAACAAAAATTGAACCAGAATTAATTGAATATATAGGTAGATTATTTTTTAGAACAAGTTATGGACAAAATGTTTTACAGCACTCTATTGAAGTTGCAAATTTTGCTGGTATGCTTGCTGCTGAAATGGGTGAAAACATAACTTTAGCCAAAAGGGCTGGTCTTTTACATGATATTGGTAAAGCTGTAAATCTTGAAACAGAAGGTAGTCATGTTGAAGTAGGTTATGAACTTGCTAAAAGATTTGGTGAAGGTGAGGTAGTATTAAATGCAATTATGTCTCATCATGGAGATGAAGAAGAAAAATTTATTATTTCTTCTTTAGTTAGCATTGCTGATACTTTATCTGCAGCAAGACCAGGAGCTAGAAATGATGTAACTGAAAACTATTTAAAAAGATTAAAACAATTAGAAGAAATTGCTTATTCTTTTGATGGAGTTGAAAAATCTTATGCAGTTTCTGCTGGACGTGAAATTAGAGTTTTAGTTAATACTGAAATTATTGACGATTTTAAATGTCATAAACTTGCTAGAACTATTAAAGATAAAATTGAAAATGAAATGCAGTATCCTGGTACTATAAAAGTTACTGTAATTAGGGAAACTAGAGTAGAAGAAGAAGCTAAATAGTTTCTTTTTTTAAGTGAAATAATAAAAATTAAAAAATAGAAATAAAATAAATTATATGATAGAATTTAGGTATACTAACAATATAGGAGACTAACTATTAGAAGTCAAGCCCTTTTTTAAAGAAATATTCATTTACTTGTAAAAAGTTTTCTTGGCATAAAATCATATTAATAAAGATGGAGTATATGGAAATTTAATAGAAGAAAAAAGTACTACAAAAGAAATAACATTTAACAGTGAAGGAAAATACAAAATATATGTAGAGGTAACAGATAAACTTGGAAATAAGTCATCTATTGAAAGTTATGAATTTAAAATAGATACAACAGTGCCAACAGTAGTATTTAATCCAAATAGAAATAGTACATGGAAGAACATAAAACAACAATAACACCAGATGGGGGATTATCAAAAATAAGTACATGGATATATAGAGAAAGTATCAATAATGGTACAGGTTATGGAGCGTGGAGCGGATACTTAACTTCAAGTAATAAAACACAAAGTGTAAGTATTACAACTTCAGGACAGCATAAGATTCAAGTAGAAGCAACAGATAAAGCAGGATTAACAAGTGTAGTAACATCAAATGTATTTAATATAGATAAAACAATGCCAAGCGCAAGTATAAGTTATTCAACAACAGGATGGACAAATGGCAATGTAATTGTAACAACAAAATGTAGTGATACTGGAGGAAGTGAGATTAAAACAACACCAACAGTTATAACTGCAATGTCTAATACATCTGGAAATGTAGTATGTGTAGATAATGCTGGTAATACTAGTGCTAATACATCATGTAATGTCACAAATATAGATAAAATAGCACCAGTAATTAAAGTAAGTGGAAATCAAACGTATACAATATCAACATCAGCATATACTGGGGTAATGACAGGAGTAACAGCAAGTGATAATATAGGAGGAAATATAATATCAAAAGTAACTTATACAAGTAATGTAAATATGAGAAGAGAAGGAACATATACAGTTACGTATAAGGTGACAGATTTAGCTGGAAACAGTGCATCTGGTTCACGGAATATATTTTTAAAAGGGTAGTGAAAGAGCACCCTGTACACTACCCTTATTCTGCTGATCACTATGGATATGTCGAATGTAACAAGCTAGGTTATTCGTATGGAGCAGGTGCTTGGCCTTACAGTCCGGTAGGTGAAAAATGGGTACTCATATCTTGTGGGAATAACAAAACGCCTGCAGAATACTTTTGTTACGCTAGTTGGGGTACTTTGGTAAAAAATAATAATTGGAATATGGCGCATATTCTACCTGGAGCAAAACTAAACCAGTACAGACAGAAAATATAGAGATTGAAACAAGGTGTATATCATCATTATAAAACATTATATTAAGATAGGATTTTAATACATACCTATTTTTTTATTGTGTTCTATAGTAATATTCATAAATTTATGATAATGTTAAAGTGAGGTTTTTATGGAATATGTAATTACAATTAATGATAAAAAAATAAATAATAAATGGTTTGAAAAATGCGATAATTTTTTAATTGGATTAAAAGGTTATTCATTATATATGACTAATACTTATGAAAAAGAAGAATTTGAAGAAATAGTTAAGTTGCTCCATTTAAAAGAAAAGAAAGTTTTTGTAAAAATAGATAAACTTTTTTTAAGTCATGAAATAGTAGAACTTGAAAAGACATTAAACTTTTTAAGTAATTTAAAAATTGATTATGTTATTTTTGATGATATGGCAATACTTAATTTGAATGAAAAATATAATTTAAATTTAATATGGGGAAGTAATCATTTTGTAGTAAATCATAAGTCATGTAATGTTTATTATGAATTAGGCGTTTTAAAATCACTTATTTCACCTGAGATAACACTTGATGAAATATTAGAAATAAATACTAAATATAAAGGTGATTTAATCGTACCAATTTTTGGATATAACCATATGTTTTCTTCTAAAAGAAAGTTATTAACTAGTTATTATGATCATATTGGAAAAAAGATAAATAATAAATTTCATACAATTAATGAAGATAGAAATGATAAAATGTATAAAATTTATGAAAATGAAAATGGAACTCATATATTAGCTGATTTTTGTTTATATGATTTTGAAAGTTTTAAAAAATTAAAAACAAATGTTAAATATGGATATTTAGATTTTAGTTTTTTTGAAGATGAAGAAGCATTAAAAATTTTTGAAAGTTTTAAAAAAGAAGAAAAACTTACTGATAAAAGATTTAAGGATGGTTTTTTTAATACAGAAACTATATTTAAGGTGAAAAGAAAATGAAAAAAATAGAATTATTATCACCAGCTGGAAATATTGAAAAAGCTAAATGGGCATTATTATATGGATCTGATGCTGTATATATTGGAGGACAAGAATATTCTTTAAGAGCTAATACTAATAACTTTAGTTTAGAAGAAATAAAAGAAATTGTAAATATTGCTCATAATGAAAATAAAAAAATTTATGTAACTTGTAATATAATTTTTCATAATAAGGATTTTGATGGATTTAAACAATATATTACAAAATTAGGTGAATTTGGAGTTGACGCAATTATTGTAGCTGATATTTCTGCTATTAACATAATTCGTAAATATGCGCCAAGTGTGGAAGTGCATATTTCAACACAACAATCTTCGTTAAATTATGAATCTATTAAATTTTATGAAAAGTTAGGAGCAACAAGAGTAGTTTTAGGTCGTGAAGCTTCTAAAGAAGATATTAAATTAATAAAAGAAAAAACAAATATGGAAATTGAAGTATTTATACATGGTGCAATGTGTAGTGCACTAAGTGGAAGATGTGTTTTATCTAATTATTTTACTAATCGTGATTCTAATAGAGGGGGATGTTCTCAGGTATGTAGATTTGCATTTAATTTATTTGATGAATCAAATGCAAAAATAAATTCTAATGTTGACTATGCTTTTGCTAGTAAAGATTTATCACTTTTAAAATATCTAAATGAACTTATAGAACTTGGTGTTGATTCACTTAAAATTGAAGGTAGAATGAGATCTAATTATTATATTGCAAGCGTATTACATGTGTATAGAAGAAATATTGATGCATTTTATAATAATAATAATTTTATTTATAATCCTAAGGATGAAAATCTTCTTTTAAGATGTTCAAATAGAGAAGCAGTGCCTCAGTTTTTTGATAAATTTCCTAAAAAAGATGAACAATATTATTCAGGAAGAATGGAAACTACAAATCAAGACTTTTTAGCAGTAGTTCTTTCTTATAATGAAAAAGAAAAGATTGCTACTATAACACAAAGAAATTATTTTAGTATAGAAGATAAAGTAGTAGTTTTTGGACCAACATTAAAAGAGTATGAATTTGTAATTAGAGAAATTATAAATAGTGATAACAAAAATGTTGAAAAAGCTAATCATCCAGAAGAAATATTAAAAATTCCTTTGGATATAAAAGTAGAGGCAAACTTTATAATTAGAAAACAAATATAATATTATTTATCATAAATATCTAATGTAGAAATTTAGTTTATTTTATGATACAATGTAATTATCTTTTTAAATAAGTTTTATTCTTTTAAACCTTGACATAAACAATAAAAGAGGGTAATATGATTAAAGTAAATATTTAAAAAGAGGTGTCTATGAAAAAAGAAATATATATAACAAGTGAAGGTTTTCTCAAAATTGAAGAAGAACTTGATTATTTAAAAAATGTAAGACGTGCTGAAGTTTCAGAAGATATTAAAGTAGCTCGAAGTTACGGAGATTTATCAGAAAATTTTGAATATTCTGCAGCAAGAGATGAACAAGCAGCTTTAGAAGCTCGTATTAAAGAATTAGAATTTACATTTGAAAATGCAATTATTATTAAAGAAGAAAAAAATGGTATAGTAAATTTAGGTTCTAAAATTCTTGTTAAGTTTATTGAAGATAATGATGAAGATGAATTTGTTATTGTTGGTTCAGCTGGAGAAGCCGATCCATTTAATAATAAAATTTCAAATGAATCCCCAATAGGAGAAGCTGTTATGGGGCATAAAAAGGGTGATAAAGTTTTAGTAACTAGTCCAAGTGGAAATTACAATTTAGAAATATTAGATGTAAAATAATGGAGGTTTTATGAACGAAAAAAAATTTACTGTAGTAGTAGAAGGTGAAAATTGGACAAAAGCATTAGATAAAGCTTTTGCAATTAATAACAAAAAAGTAACTATAAAAGGTTATAGAAAAGGTAAAGCTCCAAGAGATATTTATGAAAAACAATATGGTGTAATGTCTTTATTTGAAGATGCATACATGCAAATTGTGAATTATAAATATATTGAATTGATTGAAAAAAATAAATTAAATCCAATTATTGAACCAAATGTAGAAATTAAAGATATCAACAAGGAGAAATGTGAAATGGAATATACTGTATTTGAAAAACCAGAAATTAATCTTAAAAAATATACTGGATTAAATGTTAAAAAAGAAGAAGTTAAGGTTTTAGAAGAAGAAATAGTAAATGAAATGACTACTGTTAGAAAAAAGTTTGCTGAAATAGTTGAAAAAGATGGAGCTATTGAAAATGGTGATGTTGCTATTATAGATTTCAAAGGTCTAAAAGATGGTGAAGTTTTTGAAGGTGGTACTGCAGAAAACTATAAACTTGAAATTGGAAGTAATTCATTTATTCAAGGTTTTGAAGAAGGTTTAGTTGGAATGAAAGTTGGTGATTTTAAAGCATTAGATTTAAAATTCCCAGAAAATTATATGAGCGAAGACTTAGCTGGCAAAGATGTAGTATTTGAAGTTACAGTTCGTGGTATTGAAACTAAAAATATTGCTGAACTTAATAAAGATTTTTTTGAAGATTTAAATTACAATGGTGTTGATAGTGAAGAAACTTTAAAAGAATTTATTAAAAATGAAATTGAATCTAAAAAAATTAACGAAGTAGAAAATAAATATTTTGATACATTATTTAATAGATTAATTGAAGAAAATGATTTTGAAGTTGCTGATAAAATTATTAAAACTGAACAAGAAAGATTATTAACTAGTATCGAATCAAATATTAAGTCTCAAGGAATTGATCCAAAAGTATATTATTCAATGATGGGACAAAAGAAAGAAGATATTTTAGAATCTTTAAAAACCGACGCTACTAGAAACATAAAAGTTAGATTTTTACTAGATACAATAGCTGAAAAAGAAAATATAAAAGCTACTGAAAAAGAAATCACAAAAAGAATTGAAGAATTAACTAATCTATATAAAATTAGTGAAAAAGAATTAATTGAAGCATTTGGTTCAAAAGAAATTATTGAAAAAGATGTTATTGCTAAAAATACAGTTGATTTTTTAACAGAAAATAATAAATAATGATTTATTCATTGTTTTTTTATAGTATAATATATTAAGGTGAATATTATGAATAAAAATTTATTTAATCAAACTATTAAATATGCATTACCACTTTTTTTACAATTTTTTATTATTGGATTTTTATATCAAGCAGATATTTTATTTGCTGAAGGCTTTAACAAAGAGGCATTAGATGTAATTTTTCCAGAAAGCATAATTTCATTATTTGTAATATTTATATTAAATAGTATATATATTTCATTTCAAGTTTCATTATCTTACTATATAGGTAATTCAAATAACGAGAAAATAAATGAAATTATGGAATTTATGAAAAAGGTTAGAGTAGGACTTTTTATTTTTGTTTTTTTGATTTTAATTTTTAGTTCACACATTGTAAATTTATTAATACAAAATCCTTTAGATTATAAAGAAAGTCTTTTATATTTTAGAATTATTACTTTATCATATTTTTTCTTAATATATACATATGATTCTAATGTTAAATTTAGATGTTTTGAAATTGTTAATAAAGCTACAATGATTTCACTTTTTTGTGCTTCTTTAAATATGATATTAAACTTTTTATTTATAAATAAATTTGGTATAAATGTTATTGCATTTAACGTATTAATAACTAGAATGATTGAAGTGTTTTTAAGTGAAAGATATTTAGAAAAATTAAATTTTCCATTTAAAGGCATTAAATATAAAAATAGTGAAGTTATAAATGGAATTAAAAAGACAATGTCTCTTTTGATAACATCATCATCTCTTGAAATAATTATTACGTATATATTTTTAGTTAAATTATATAGTTTAAATGAAAATGTATTGCTTTTTACAGAAACTGCTTTAGTACTTGTTCAAATTAGTTTTATATTTAATAATTTATTAATTACAATGGTTGATGTAATGATAGGAAAATTGTTTGCTAGATTTGATGTTAATCATATTAAATTAGAGTTAAAATATTTTATAATATTTTCTTTAATATGTTCTATAGTAGGGATAGTATTAAATTTTATTGCTTATTTTATGTTTAAAGAAGCATTACATTCTAATATAGATACTAACTTAATTTTTGAATTTACTCTTATTTTTAGTTTATTTTTATTTCCAAAATTCCTTGGAATAATATTTAAAGAATTACTTAGATGTTTAAATTATAATCGTATTTATATGTATATTGATATTTTTTCTTTTATAGTAACATTTTTAATAATTATAATATTTAATTATACATATTTAGAATTAATTTTTATATTCTTTATTTGTATGTATTTTATTAAAACAATAGTTACATTATTATTCTTGTATAAAAAACATTATATTTAAAAACTAATGACAAAAAATTATATAGATGTTATTATAAATATTATGTGATAAATATAAAAATTTTTATAAATTTTATAACTTTAAAGATTAATTAGTATATAATATGTATAGTGTAAATATAAATTTAATAATATTTAGGAGGTAGTATGAAATATTTTTTAATAGCAGTAAAAGGTAGTGGAATGAGTAGTTTAGCAGTAATGCTTAAAAAGTTAGGTTACGATGTTAGTGGTTCTGATGGTAATCCTAATTTCACTTTTACTCAAGAAATTTTAGAAAAGGAAAATATAAAAATTTATAATCATGATGAAGAAAATATAAAAAAAGATATGGTTATAATTTATTCTGCTGCGGTAAAAGATACTAATGTTGAAAGAATAAAAGCTAAAAATCTTGGACTTATTCAATATTCATATCCTGAATTTATTGGTAAGTTAACTAAGGAATATAAAACAATAAGTGTCTCAGGATGTCATGGTAAAACATCAACATCCTCACTTCTTGCTCATGTTTTAAATGCTTCTATAGGATGTAATTACTTAATAGGAGACAGTACAAGTCATATAGATAAAAATAGTAATCTTTTTGTTCTTGAATCATGTGAATATAAAAGACATTTTTTAAATTATTTTCCAACATATACGATTATTACAAATATAGATTTAGATCATGTTGATTATTTTAAAGATATAAGTGATGTAATTGATGCTTATGATTCATTTATCGCACAAACATCTAATAAAGTAATCGCATTAGGTGATGATAAAAATGTTAGAAAACTTAAAAATACAGATAAAATTTTATATTATGGTTTAAAAGAAAATAATGATATTTATGCAACAAATATTATTACTGATAAATTTGGATGTAGTTTTGATGTATTTATAAAAAGTGAATTTTATAAAAATTTTAATTTAGAAATATATGGTATGCACTCAATTTTAAATGCTCTTGCAGTTATTAGTGTTTGTTATTTACAAAATATTGAACCTAAAACAATAGAATATCAAATTAATACTTTTACTGGAGCTAAAAGAAGATTTAATGAAGAAATGTTTAAAGATATTGTAACAATAGATGATTATGGACATCATCCAGTTGAAATAAAAGCTACAATTGATTCTATAAAACAAAAATATTTTGATAAAGAATTAGTAATAATATTTGAAGGTCATACTTTTAGTAGAGTTAATTTTATGAAAAAGGAATTTATTGAAGTCTTAAAACAAGCTAATAAAGTTTATGTAATGGATATTTATAATGGTAGTCGTGAAGAAAATACTTTAAATTTAGATTATACAATTTTGACTAATGAAATTGCTCAAAGTGAATATATAAATATGGATACTGTTGATAAACTAAGTAGACATAAAAACAGTGTAATAGTTTTATTTAGTGCAAGAAATAATGAATTGTTAGAAAAATTTAAAAATAGTTTAAAATATTAATTACATTTATAGTTTTTTGATAGTAAAATAAATATAGATAATATTAAAATATAATATTACTTATATTTAATAAGGAGTAGTATGTATCCAGAAGAAATATATAATTATTTAAAAGGTAGAAATTTTAGAATAGGTGGAGATGAAGTGACAGAAGTTACATCTTTATATAAAAATCCGCAACTCATATATATTGGTTTACGCGTTTATAATAATAAATGTTATTACAAGATGAAAGATAAATTTGATAATGAATATGATTTTGAAGTAATGCCATTTAATGAAGCAATTGAAAAAGGATTAGTTAAAAAAATAAAATATTACTAAGCTTGAGTTTTTTTATTATCTTTACATACTTACAAAATTTTATATTTTTATAAAGATCTAACACTATTTTTTATCCTTTAGTAAATTATCATAAGTTAATCATAATTACACTAATAATAATTATTTATTTATTGTTTTTTATAAATAGATATGCTACAATAACCTTATGGTATGTTTAGGAGGTTTAATTACATATGGCTTTTAATTTAAAGAATTTTTTTGGTGATGATGCAGAGGAAGGTGTAGTTGAAGATACTTATTATGAACAAACTTTTGCAGAATCTGTAGAGCAAACTAATGGTAGTAAAATGATTTTACTAGAACCTAGAGCTTATTCTGAATCACAACAAATTGCAGATCATTTAAAAATGAGAACTACTGTTGTTGTTAATTTAAAAAGAGTTACACCAGATCAGGCTAAAAGAATCGTTGATTTTCTAAGTGGTACAATTTACGCTATTGGTGGTAATTTACAAAAAGTTGGTGGAGGAATTTTTCTTTGTGCACCAAATAATGTAAATGTTGAAGGAAAAATTTCTTCAGATGACCAAAAGTCAAAAACACATAATAATGATGATTTAAATATTGAATGGTAATAAGAAAGTTGCGGTGAAATTGTATGGAAAAATTTAAAAGTTCTTTAAATGGATATGATAAAAATCAAGTTAATGCATTTATTGATGATATGATAACAAAATTAGAAGATATTATAAAAATTACTAATGAAAAAGATAGAGAATTAAAGCATTTAAATGAGACCATACAATTTTATAAAAACATGGAACAAACCTTATCAAGAGCAATAATTACAATACAAGATACTAATGATTCAATTAGGAATCTTGCTATTAGTGATTCTAAAAGAATTGTACTTGATGCAAAAAATGAAGCAGAATTAATTGTATCTGATGCTAAGGTTAAAGCAAAAGAAATAGATGATAAAATTTCTAATTTAAATACAAGTATTGCAAGACATAAAAAAATTGTCAAAGCTTCTATGCAAAGAGAAATAGAAGTTATTGACGAAATGGATTTTTTTTCATATAATACTAATAATGAATTTAATTCAAAAAAATAAAATATTTGATAAAGACGTTTAAATATATTTTTTATAGAGAGTCTGTATTTGGTGTAAATAGATAAAAATATATTTAATAGATCACTTTTGATATGATTTTCTGAAAATGTTAGTAGGAAAATACGTGTATTCGCGTTAAGAATTTAAGGCTTATAAAATATAAGTAAATTAAGGTGGTACCACGAATAATTCGTCCTTTTATAGGAGGAATTTTTTTATTTAGAAAGAAGGTTAATATGATTTTTAAAGAACTTAATAAAGAAAAAATAAATATATTAGAAGATAAAGTATCTAATTTTTGGGAAGAGATAGATATTTTAAATAAACAAATAGAAATTAGAAAAGATTCAAATCCTTTTGTATTTTATGAAGGTCCTCCAACAGCAAATGGTATGCCTGGTGTGCATCATGTTATGGCTAGAGTATTAAAAGATACAATTTGTAAATATAAGTCTATGAGTGGATATAAAGTACTTAGAAAAGCAGGGTGGGATACCCATGGTCTTCCAGTTGAACTTGAAGTAGAAAAAGCACTTGGTTTATCTAGTAAAAAAGATATAGAAGAATATGGTATTTTAGAGTTTAATCAAAAATGTCGTGAAAGTGTATGGAAAAACGAAAAAGCTTTTAATGAAATGACTAAAAGAATGGGTTATTTCTTAGATCTAAAAAATCCATATATTACTTATGATAATAAATTTATTGAAACACAGTGGCATATATTAGATAAATTTTTTAAAGAAGGTTTAATGTATGAAGGTCATAAAATTCTTCCATATTGTTCTCGTTGTGGAACTGGTCTTGCATCACATGAAGTAGCACAAGGATATAAAGAAATTAAAACTGATACTGTAACTGTAAAAATGAAATTAGTAGATGAAAATGCTTATTTACTTGTTTGGACAACTACTCCTTGGACTTTAATGTCAAATGTTGCAGTTTGTGTAAATCCAAATGAAATTTATGTAAAAGTTAAAGCAGAAAATGAAAATTATATCGTTGCTAAAACTTTAGCTGATAGTATTTTTGAAGAATATGAAGTATTAGAAGAATATAAAGGTACTGATTTAGAACATAAAAAATATGAACAATTAATGAATTATTTAGAAGTAAAAGATGCTTTTTATATTATTTGTGATGAATATGTTACTACATCAGATGGTACTGGTTTAGTTCATATCGCACCAGCATTTGGTGAAGATGATTTAAAAGCTGCTTCAAGATATAAATTACCAGTAGTAAATCCAGTTTCTGAAGATGGTAAATATATTGAAGGTCCATGGACTGGAATGTTTGTTATGAATGCTGATCCTGAAATTATTGTAACTTTAAAAGAAGAAGGTAAATTATTTAAAAAACAAAGAATGGCACATAATTATCCTCATTGTTGGAGATGTAAAACACCACTTTTATATTATACAAAACCTAGCTGGTATATTAAAATGACTGCTCTTAAAGATAAGTTAATTGAAAATAATAAAACAGTAAATTGGTATCCATCATTTACTGGAGAAAAAAGATTTGGAAATTGGCTTGAAAATTTAAATGATTGGGCGATTTCAAGGAATAGATATTGGGGAACACCTTTAAATATTTGGAATTGTGAATGTGGTCATATGAAAACTATAGGTTCTAAAAAAGAACTTGTAGAACTTGCTATTGAAGATATAGATGAAACTATTGAACTTCATAGACCATTTATAGATGATGTTCATATTAAATGTGATAAATGTCAAAAATCTATGACTAGAGTTAAAGATGTAATTGATTGCTGGTTTGATTCAGGATCAATGCCATTTGCTCAACATCATTATCCATTTGAAAATAAAGAAATGTTTGAAACTCAGTTTCCAGCAGATTATATTTGCGAAGGAATCGATCAAACTAGAGGTTGGTTTTATTCACTTCTAGCAATTAGTACATTTATGACAGGTAAAGCACCATATAAAAATGTTTTAGTTAATGATTTATTACTTGATAAAAATGGTCAAAAAATGAGTAAAAGTCGTGGCAATGGTGTAGATCCATTTAAATTGTTTGATGAATATGGTGCTGATGTTGTTAGATTTTATTTACTTCATGTTTCACCATGTTGGACTACAACAAAATTTGATGAAGAAGGATTAAAAGAAATTAATTCTAAATTCTTCTCAACACTTAAAAATACTTATACATTTTTTACAATGTATGCAAATATTGACTTAATTGATCCAAAAGATTTTAATATTGATTATAATGAAAGACCCTTAATTGATAAATGGATACTATCTAGATATAATACTTTAATCAAAAATGTAACAGATTCTTTAAATGAATTTGATATGACTAAATCTGTTAGATTTATTAACTCATTTGTAAATGATGATTTATCAAATTGGTATATTAGAAGAAATAGAAATAGATTTTGGTCTAGTAATTTAGATTTAGATAAAAAAAGTGTATATAAAACTACTTATGAAGTTTTAGTTGGATTATGTAAATTAAGTGCTCCTTTTATTCCATTTATTACTGAAACAATGTATCAAAACTTAACTGGTAACCTTTCAGTACATTTAGAAGATTTCCCAGTTACTAATAAAAATTTAATAGATGAAAAACTAGAAGAAGAAATGAACTTAGTTAGGGATTTAATTTCACTTGGAAGACAAACAAGAGAAAATACTAAAATAAAGGTTAGACAACCAATTAGTGAAATAATTTTAGATAACAAATATAAAAAATCTTTAGAAAAATTAGAAAATTTAATATTTGAAGAACTAAATGTTAAAAAGATTACTTATAAAATAATTTAAGTGTATATATGAACTTTGAATTTAAACCTAATTTTAAAATTGCAGGAAAAGTATTTGGATCAAAAATTAAAGATTTTTCTACTTACTTAAGTAATATGACTCATGAAAAATATGAAAGTATTAATGAATTAGAAATTACTTTAGATAATGATACATTTACAATTACTAAAGAATTTATTGATGTAAAAATTAATGCTCAAGAAGATTTTGATATATCTATGGAAGATGGTAAATTTGTAATTTTAAATACTACTTTAACAGAAGAATTAATTTTAGAAGGTATTGCTCGTGAACTCATTTCAAAAGTTCAAAACATTAGAAAAGCAAAAGATTTTGAAATAATGGATAAAATTAAAATTTACTACAATGAAGAAGAAACATTTACAAAAGTTTTAAAGCTTTTTAGCGATCTTATTAAAGAAGAAACTTTATGTAATAAATTAATATTAAATAAAAAAATTTTAGAAACTGTAGAATTAAATTCTATTAAAGTAGGAATAAATATTGAAAAATATGATTTATAATCAGTTTTTCTTTTTTGTATTATAATAAGTTATATTTGAAATTTAAAGGAGAATGATATGAAACATTTAGAAATGTTAGTAATAATAATGGCTTTAAAAAAAGAATAGTATTAATATATATTATAATCTAATTATATAGAAGTAGTGTTTATGAAAAAAATATTATTAGATATTGTAGGAATTACAGCTTCAGTTTTAGCTTTTTTAGGAATTAAAAAAATAGTAGATGAAAAAAAAGGAAATTAATTAAAATTATAATAGATTATTACTTTTAATAAATTCTTTGAGCATTTTAGTTAGTGCTCTTTTTTATTTTAGAAATATTAAATTTTTTTAAAGAATAATATAATAAAAGGAAATAATTATCATTTTTTGATATAATGAAAGGGGGATCATATGAAAATACTTTTATCACCATCAATGACAATGAGTAACAAAGAAAATAAAAAACTTAATAAGACACTACCAATTTTCCATAAAAAAACAAATGAAATAATTAGATATTTAAGATCATTTACTATTGATAATCTTCAAAATCAATTAATGTTAAAAGCTAATTTAACAAATAAAGTTTTTGATATGTATAAAAATTTTGATTCTATGAATATAAAAGAAGTACAAGCTTTAGCAGCATATAAAGGTCTCGTTTACAAAAATATAAATATAAGTGACTTTGATGAAAAAGAAATTAAATTAGCTTCAGAAAATATTAGAATTTTAAGTGCACTTTATGGTGTATTAAAACCTACTGATTTAATACATGAATATCGATTAGACTTTAAAAGCCCATTTTCAAAAAATGGAATATATGAGAAAAATCTATATAAATTTTGGGATACAGATATATATAATGAAATATTTAAAAATAACGAAATAGTTATAAATCTTTGTTCAAATGAATATGAAAAATTAATATTACCATATTTAAAATCAAATGATAAGTTTATTACATGTAAATTTCTAATAAATAATAATGGTAATTTAAAATCTCAAGCTATGTTTTCTAAAATAGCAAGAGGTCAAATGGTAAGATTCATTATTAAAAATAACATAAATAAAATAGAAAATATTAAAGAATTTTCATTTGATAATTTTAAATTTAGTCAAAAACATTCAAATAATAATACAATTGTATTTATTAGAAATTAAAAAACTCTTTCGAGTTATAACTGATTATTACTTTTAATAAATTCTTTGAGCATTTTAGTTAGTGCTCTTTTTTCTATTCTAGAAACATAACTTCTAGAAATATTAAACTTTTTAGCAATATCTTTTTGAGTTAATTCATCATTATTATTTAAACCATATCTATCTATAATTATTTCAGTTTCTCTATGAGTTAAATTTTTCATATAAATACTTGCTAATTTTATATTATCTTTTGTATGAATACTATCACTAAAATCTTCTTGATCGACTTGTAAAATATCAATTAGTGTCATTTCATTACCATCTTTATCAAAACCAAGAGGTTCACTTAAACTAACATCTTTATCATTTTTTTTAGTTTTTCTAAAATACATTAGTATTTCATTTTCAATACATCTTGCAACATATGTAGTAAGTTTAACATTTTGATCATGCTTAAATGAGTCAATTCCTTTTATAAGACCAATAGTACCAATGCTTATTAAATCATCTGTATCATTATTTTTAATTTCATATTTTTTTACAATATGTGCAACTAATCTAAGATTATGTTCAATAAGCATATTTCTAGCATTATTATCACCATTTTTCAATTGTTCTAAATATTTTTTCTCTTCTTCTTCATTAAGTGGTTTTTTAAAAACGTTATTACTATAAGCCCCTGTAAACATTAAAAATCCCTTTAAAATATTAACTATATCTAATATAAACATATAATCACTCCTAATAAATAATACGACAAATTTTATCATATTATGATAATTAAAATAAATTATATAAAGTATATATTTTTTATGTTAATTTTTAATATTATATATAGAAAAACCATATTATATATGGTAAAATTTATATAGGTGATAAATATGACAAAAAGAAATAGAAAAAACAAAATTAAAGTAGAAAATATAAATGAAATGGAAGTTATTGGAAAAGTTATTGGAGTTATAATTGTTATATTATGTTTATTTGGACTTTTTACTGCTATTGTACTAGGAACTAAAGATAAAACTAAAGATGATAATAAAACAGATGATGATGCTGTAACAAACGAAATTTTACCAACCACAATGTTTAATCAAAGTGATGATGAATATTATGTTATGATTTATAATTTTAATGATACATATAAATCTTTATTTAATAAAACGTCTATAATAGATGATAAAAAAGTTTATAAAGTAAATTTATCTAGTGGTTTTTCTAAAAGCTTAATAAGTGATAAATCTATTATTACATCAAGTATTTATAGTGAAATTAAAGTAAAAGATTATGCACTTATCAAAGTAGTAAATGGTAAAAATGTTAAATCATATAGTACATATGAAGAAATAGTTTCTGTAATTGAAACAGATTTAGAATAAAACTTGAAGAAATTACATATAAATAGTTGTAAAGTTAAATAATGTTTGATATAATCATTTTGTTGAGATAATTTATATCTTAATTGCCTTAATAGCTCAGTTGGTTAGAGCACTTGACTGTTAATCAAGGGGTCCTAGGTTCAAGTCCTAGTTAAGGCGCCAATTATTTTGGCTCGTTGGTGAAGTGGCTTAACACACTGCCCTTTCACGGCAGCATTCAGGGGTTCGAACCCCCTACGAGTCACCAAATTTTAGATGTACTCCATAGTGGAGTTTTTTTATTCTAAATATTATATAAATACATATTATAATTAAAAGGGGAGTTAAAAAAATATGTTAAAATTTATTGACTTACCTTGTAAAAATATGATATAGTTATAGTGTTTGTAGATCCTTATCTACAACCGCGCTAAACAGGTTAGAAAAACATTTATATGTTACCTATGCAGGCGAGTCTTAGGAAAGGGAGGAAATTAAATGAGAGCTATTATTGAAAATGGTGGAAAACAATATGCTGTTGAGCAAGGTACAATCCTATATCTTGAAAAAATTAACGCTGCTGAAGGTGAAGTAGTTACATTTGATAAAGTTTTATCAGTTGATAACAATTTTGGTAAACCTTATGTAAGTGGGGCAACAGTAATTGCTGAAGTTATTAAACATGGTAAACAAAGAAAAATTACTATATTTAAATATACTCAAAAAAGTAGATCTACTAGAAAAAAACAAGGTCATAGACAACCTTATACTAGTGTAAAAATTACTGAAATCAAAGCATAATGATTAAAATCAATGTAATCAAAGAAAATATTAATATTAAACAAGTAACTGTTAATGGTCATGCTAATTATAATGAGTATGGTTTAGACATTGTTTGTAGTAGTGTTAGTTCAATTGTTCAAGCAACTATTGAATACATTGTTAATATTGATAAAGAATCAATTAAATTTAAAATTGAAGATGGTCTAATTATAATAGATACTTTAAATAAAAATGAGATTGTTCAAAAATTATTAAGTACAATGACTAATATTTTAATTAATTTGCAGTCACAGTACAATAAAAACATTAAAGTAAAAATAAGGGAGGTGTAACCTATGTTAATGAATTTTAATATTCAATTATTTGCATCTAAAAAAGGTGTTGGTTCTACTAAAAATGGTCGTGATTCAAGAGGTAGAAGACTTGGTGCTAAAGCTGCTGATGGACAATTTGTTACTGGTGGATCGATTATTTATCGTCAAAGAGGTACAAAAATTCATCCTGGTAAAAACGTTATTTTAGGTAAAGATCATACTGTCAATTCTAAAATTGATGGAGTTGTTAAATATGAACACGCTAAAGGTGGTAAAACACAAGTTAGTGTTTATGAAGCTATATAATAGCTTTTTTTATGCCGTAATTTTAATCAATACATAAAAAACAAAATAATACAAATTTTTAATTAAAAAATGTAAAGTACTTGACAAGTGATATAAAAATGATAAAATTATTATAGGAGGGTAAAAACAATGGAAAAGCTAAATGAATTACTACAAGAAATGGGAATTACAAAGGTAAAATTATCAAATTTTCTAGGCATTTCTAGACAAATGCTTTACAATTATTTTGAGTATCCATCATTTACAGATTGGCCACAAGATAAGAAAGAAAAAATATTTGATTTATTTGATATAAAAGATATAAATCAGTTAAAAGAAATAGTTATAACAGAAGAACTTAAATCTCATATAAAAAATAAATTAACAGAAACTGGTTCAGAAGGGTATAACAATTTAGGACTTGATTTTAAAGGTTTAAGCAAACAAAATGGAGAATTATTACTTAATATTTTTGTAGCACTTAAAGATATGCTTACAGATGATGATATGCATCAAACAAATAGAAATACTGTTAAATATTTGTATAATTTAATTCAAGTTATGGAAAATAAGGATGCTTTAAAATATTATTTAGCATATAATGCTAAGTTATATGGTTTTGAAAAAGTAGATAAATTTGCATTTGATGAAGAACAACAAACTATATTTGAAGGGATAACTTATGCTGGTTTTTCTCTATATAATAATGGTGGATCTTCTAAAGATCGTGTAGTGCAATCTAGAAAATTATTTATTGAAGAAATAGAAACTCGTATTGAAGAAAAATTAAGTCAAACAGAAGAATTTACTTCAGCTAAAGGATTAGCGCTTAAAGAACTTGGATATACAGAATTAAATGAAAAAAATTCTAATGAAGTTATTGCAAAAATGGTCGAAATTATGTCTAGATCAACAAATGCATAACTTACTATAATGTATATTATGTTAACATTTTAATGTAAATAAAAAGAACTTAATAATTGAGTTCTTTTTGTTGTGTCATTAGCCATAATTTTTTTTGATAATAACTACTTATTTTATTTGCTATATCAAATGTATAATAATCAGCTATTTTAAGAGCAACTACAGCTATATCATTAGATAGTTGCATTATTACAATAGATTCATTAATAATTATATCATTAGCTTCATTTTTATAATAATTTTTGCTAGTTTTAGTTGTAAGTTTACTTTTTGACTTAATTTCATCTAATGATACAACTGGATAACCACCGAGCATTTTAATACAGTTTATATGTTTAATGTTTTAAATACAGCATTACGTAGGGTTTCATATTCTTTTAAGCATTGTTTCATATTCTTTCCATTTACTCCAAAATACAGCTTAATTTTAGGTTCTGTACCAGATGGTCTAATTATAAACCATGAACCATTAGTAAAATTAAATTCAATAACATTAGATGAAGGTATATCTAAATCCTTAATTCTTTTAGATCTTAAACTAATATTAGTCTTAGTATTATAATTACTGATACTTTCAATGACGAAACGTTTAAATTTTTTAATTTTATTATTAGCAACACTATCCATAATTGAATTTATTTTATCTATTCCAGTAACTCCTTTAAAATAAATAGAGTGAGTCTTTTCATAAAAATAACCATATTTTTCATATATTTCCTCAATATAATCATATAAAGTTTTATTGTTTAATTTTAAGTCAGTTACTATTTCTGCAATTAAAACAGCTGCAGAAAATCCATTTTTATCTCTAACATAAGGATCAACCATATATCCAATACTTTCCTCAAAACCGAATATAAAGTTACCACCTGTATAATTATTTTCAATTTTATCAGCAATCCATTTACAACCTGTTAAAACATTCATACAATTAACATCATATTCATCGCAAATTTGATTAATTAATCTTGTAGAAACAATACTTTTTACTACAAAATCTCTATTTGTATAGTTAAAATTATTACTTAAAATATATTCAGCAAAAATTGCTCCTACTATATTTCCTGATAAAAGTTCATACTCCCCTTTACTATTTTTAGTCATAATTCCAAGTCTATCACTATCTGGATCAGTTGCTAGTATTATATCTGGATTTTCAGTTTTTGCTACATCTAAAGCATACTTGAACGTATCAATTTCTTCAGGATTTGGATAAGGTGCTGTTGTAAAATTAGGGTCAAAGTTTTCTTGTTTTTTAACAGTATTAAAATTTGTATAACCTGCTATTTTAAATATTTGTTTCATAGTATGTATACCAGTACCGTGTAAAGAAGTATACAATATATTTACATCCTTTTTAGCATCTAAATCAATATTTTTAAGTGTTATAGCAGATGTTTCATTAATAAACATATTAGTAACACCTTCTGGAACTGTATTATATAATCCTTTAATTTTAGAAGATTGTTCATCCATCATTTTAATATCACTTAATACATTAATTTCTTTAATCTCATCCATAATAAGATCATCATGTGGAAATACTATTTGTCCACCATCATCTAAATATACTTTATATCCATTGTATTCTTTAGGATTATGACTTGAAGTAATAACTATACCACAAGATGCTTTAAGATTATTTATTGCATATGCTAAAATTGGAGTTCCTGTTTCTTCTTTAAAAATATAAGTTTTAATACCTATATTATTTAATACTAAAGCAGTAACTTTAGCAAACTCTCTTGAATTAAAACGAGTATCATAAGCAATTACAACACTAGGATTATCATATATCTTGTTTAAATAATTACCAAGACCTAAAGTAGCTTTTTTAACAGTATAAACATTCATACGGTTACTACCTATTCCCATTAATCCTCTAAGACCTGCAGTTCCAAATTCTAAATCTTTATAAAATCTATTTTCTATTTCATCTTCATCTATTAAAGCATTTAGTTCTTTTTTGCTTTCTTCATCAATAAATTCACTATCAAGCCATTCATAATATGTATTTCTATATTTCATAATTCTACCCCTTTCTTACTTCTTGGATGGTATTTTTTATAATTTTGTTTTAATTTCTCTTTTGCAACATGCGTATATATTTGTGTAGTTGAAATATCACTATGTCCTAAAAGTTCTTGAATTACTTTTAAATCTGCACCATGATCTAGTAAATGAGTCGCAAATGTATGTCTTAATGTATGAGGTGAAATTTCTTTTTGTATACCTTTTTCCTTTGTAATAACTTTTAAAATTTTGAAAAAAGCTACTCTTGAAATAGGTTTTCCATAACTACTTAAAAATACAAAATTACTCATTCTATCTTTATCAAAATAGTTGCGATATTCATTTACATAAATCTTTAAATATTTTACAGTCATTGAAGAAATTGGAATGATTCGCTCTTTATCTCCTTTAGTAAATATCCTAATAACACAATCATGTAAATTGACATCATTTAATTTTAAATTACAAAGTTCACTTACTCGTACTCCAGTGGCGTAAAGTAATTCTAACATTGCTTTATTTCTATAATCATTAGGTTTTTTTAAATCAATATTTAATATACTATTTATATCATGTTCATTTAAAAATTTTGGTAATGATTTGCCTTTTTTTGATGTAGTTATATTATTAAGTGGACTTTCTTTAATTTTATTAAGTTTTAATAAATATTTATAATAAGTTCTAAGAACAGTTATATTATTATTTACAGTACTTTTTTTATATTTATTATTCAAATATAATAAATATTTTTTAATATCTTTTTCTGTTACTTTAACACTGTTTTTATTTATAAATAATTCAAAAGCTTTAACTCTATAAGAATATGTTTTAAATGTATTATTACTTAATGATTTTCCAATTACAAGAAAATTTAAAAATTCAATCATATTTATATCTTTTATTTTTTCGTGAACCATTTCCATATATTCCACCATAACAATTATAGCATATTTCTAGTTTTTTTTCTAGATTTTAAGTGGTAAAGCTTTGCTTAAAGATATTACAATTAAATATCCTTATACTAAAATTTAGTACATAATATTATATAATATACAAAATTGAACTAATATTACTT
Organism: Bacilli bacterium; assembly: GCA_047971215.1. GTDB lineage: Bacteria > Bacillota_I > Bacilli_A > RF39 > JBKDZI01 > JBKDZI01. The sequence goes on from JBKDZI010000004.1 coordinate 44,249, forward strand.
ATTATCCTTCATAAATTATATTTGTACATCCTCCATGCCAATTAATTCCTAAACTTGTAAAATCAGTTTCTGATGATTTTCCTTGTATTGTAACACTAGTTAAGTTATTAGAACTAAATGCTTCATTTCCAATAGAAGTAACAGAATTAGGGATTGTAACACTAGTTAAGTTATTAGAAGAAAAGGCAAAAACTCCAATAGAAGTAAGATCTATCTCATCTATTTTTTCTGGTATACAAACATCTTTATTACCATCATCAGAATAGTTAGTAATAGAATTTGTTTCTTTATCAAATGTGAAATACTTTTCTGGCGTTTCTTCACATTTAACTATAGAATTATTACAATTTCGTTTTGTTATTGTTAAGTTTTGTTTTTTTCCGCTTGCACAGTACACACCATCTGTTACGTGTGTTAGTGT
>JBKDZI010000005.1:0-2504 GCA_047971215.1 Bacilli bacterium
ACCTAAATATTCACATATGTAAAAGAATTCTGACATACTTGGTAAAGAACGTTCAGAAGTAATATCACGAATATAGTTTTTACTACGTCCTAAATCTAGACTCATTTTATACTCAGTTATACCTTTTTTAGTAAGTAAGTGTGTTAATCGTTGTCTTAGTAAATTATCATAAGTCATATAATACCTCCATAACTATAATTATATAAAATAATTCGGTAAAAACGTCACGATTTAAGCACGAATTATATTGCAAATAGGTAGATATAAATGGTATTATATTAATTAAAGATTAGATTTAAACGTGAATATAAGTGAAAAACCCCGTTACATTTTAATTTATACAATTTTATTTATGTAATTATGTGATAAATTTCACATTAAAATGTAGTATAATGATAAATAACTAAAAGGGTGAATTTTAAAGTTAGGTTGAATTTATATGTTAAATATTGCTATATGTGATGACGTTGAAGAAATAAGAGAACAACTGGTAGTTATGTTAACACAGTTAGGGTCAACTTTGAATGTCAAGTTTAAACCCAAAAGTTTTTCGAGTGGTGAAGAACTATGTAAGGGTTTAGAAACGAACTATTATGATATTATCTTGTTAGATATTTTTATGGGTGGTATTGATGGGATTGAAGTCGCTAACAAATTAAGAGTTATGGGCGAGAATAGTTTGATAATTTTTATTTCAAATGATGATAAGCGTTGGAGAGAATTATTTGGTTTTAGAACAATTGATTTTATTGATAAACCTGTAAATGAAATAAAATTGAATAATGCGTTAAAGAAAGCTATTGATATTTTAAAAAAAGATGAAGAAGAACTTTTTTTATATAAAAAAGGGCGAGATATAATCTATATTCCATTAAAAGATATTAAGTATTTTTCAAGCTATAAAAACACAATTACTATGTATACAACTAGAGGTAATGAAGTGTTTTATGAAAAATTATTTGAAGTATGGGAACGAATAAATTATAATAATAATTTTATAATGCCACATCGCTCATATATTTTTAACTTAAGTTTTGTGAATGTAACATCTAAAAATGTTATTTTAAAAGAAACTAAAGACTTATATAATATTGGGAATGGTTATAAAAAGGAAACAGAAAAAAGATATTTACAATATATCGAAAGGAGGATAAAGCATTGACATTTGGCTTTATTTTTAAAGTTTCGATATATATTGCACTTAGTATTTTATCTTTATATACACTAAATAGTTTATTAAATCAATTTCTTTATAATAAGCGTAATTTGCCGATTGTAATAAAACTATTAATGAACTTATTTTTATTGACACTTGCTACATCAACTCATTTCATAAAATATAATCCTGCAATTAATGTTATAATTTCAGTTGTTTTGACTTTAGGTCTAGCCACATATAGATTTAAAAGCGATATAAAAAGAAAATTTGTAATAGCTATTTCATGGATAACAGTAGCAATGATAACAGAACTTGTAGTTAGTTTTTTATATAATTTATTTTTAGATAAATTAATAAAAATTAATATTAATGTTGAACTTTATAACTTAACTGGTGCGATAGTAACATCGATTATAAATTTAGTGCTAGTAAAAAGTTTTTCAATGTATAGGAATAAAAAAACTAGTTATGAAAAATTTGAGATTGCAGATTCATTACAGGTTGTTGCTATTCCGATTTGTAGCATTTTAATACTGCATTCGTATGCAAATGTGTTTGATTTTAATTTTATAGAATCACAAACTCTGATGGCTTTGCCGATAATAGCAATAATTTTTATTAATATTTTTTTCTATTATTTATTTGATAAATTAAAAGAAAATGAAAAAATAAAATATGAAAATGAAATATTTAAAAGTAAATCAGAGTATTATATTACATTAGAAAAAAACACAAACTCGACTTATGATAAAATGAGAATTGTAAAACATGATTTAAATTATCACCTATTATTTTTAAAATCAAAAATAAAAGAAAATAATGCAGAGGCTTTATTAGAGGCTAAAAATAAGATAGATATTTTGTTAGATGAAGTGTTAGAGGGAAAATTAGAATGTTATACGAAAAATCAAAAGTTAAATACAATTTTAAACCATAAATTATCACAATTTTCTGAAGAATATATTGATATTAGAATGAATATATGTGTTTTAGAAAATGCTATTATTGATGAGAGTAGTTTATATATTATTTTGGGAAATGCACTTGATAATGTAAAAAACTACTTTAATAATATTAATTTAACAAATAAAAAGCTATTTATAAATATACTTGATGATGAGAGCAATTTGTACATAAAAATAAAAAATACTTTGCTTGATAAATTAGAATTTAGAAATGATTTACCAGTTACAACAAATAATGATAAGTTTTCGCATGGTATAGGGCTAAAAAGTATAAAGCATTTGGTTGAAGAAAAAAATGGATACTTTAAAATATCAACAGAAAATAATTTGTTTTCACTTGAAATTTTGCTCTATGAAGAAATTACTTACAAATAAAAAAT
>JBKDZI010000006.1:0-23778 GCA_047971215.1 Bacilli bacterium
ATTTTTCATACTCTTTATAAAAGTCTTTTTCACTAACATTTTCTTCTAAATAATCTGAGCAATATTTAAATTTTGAATATGTTTTACAATCTATATATTTTTTATATAAATTCTTAGTTTTAATAACAACAGCTCTTTTTTCTATTTCTTGTCCTTGATTTGAATATATTGTAAAAAGTGCCTTACCAGCAATATAAATATAAGCTCCTTTATCAACAGTATTTACACGGATTATTCCTTTATCATCTTTCATTGTACTATCATATTTAATATTAAAATAATCAATTATATACATATTATCAGGTAAATTATTAATAACAATAGTACTATATTCATTAACATCATTTTCAATAGTTATATTTTTTGCTGTTGCTTTTAATTTTTCAATAGAATTTTCAGCATATAAAAGTGTAATATTTAACAAAGAAAAAAGCATTACTAAACTAAATTTTATAAATTTATCCTTCATATATTCCTCCTAGTATTAATAATATCATATAAATAATTAAAAATAAATATCATAATATCTTTAATTTATACAAATTTGATATATTTTGACACATTATTAAAATAAAGTGAATAAAAAAACGTCATTACTGACGAAATTTTTAAGAGAATATATTTCTGTTTAATCTTATAAATCTTTTAATTAAATAATCGTTTTTAATATTATTTTTGCATTAATTTTTTATTTGAAAATTTGTTATTAATTTGAGGTTCGTATTGTAACGTTTCTTTAGCAGTATCAAGTGCGTAATCCATATTTACAATATCAGTTGGATCTAATTGATAGAATAAGTTTGAATTGAGAGCTTTAGCCCAAATCTCTTTTTCATCATTGTCTAAATATTCTGGTGTAAATCTAGTAACATTTTTTGTTTTAGTTGAATCTAAAACAACACCATTTAGTTCAATAAATTTAACATTAATAGTAATTGCATCCATATTAGTAATAGATTTTAAATTCTGAAAATTTTCATCTATTACATTATTATTTTTTAAAATATCTATAAATTCATCAAAAGTATATCCAAAAGGATCAACATATTCAAAATATAACATTTTTAAATAATCGTTTCCACTTATAATTTTACTAGCCTCAGATACATTATTACCAACTTTTTTACTAAGTGTTTTAATGTAATTATCATCAATTACACCATCTACATTATTAACTATTCTTTCACTTCCATCAGGATTATTTTTACATGCAATGTCAACATTATCGCTATACAATTCACGTAATTTATTTTCATAATCATTATAAGCCCCTGGAGTCATAGCAGCTGCTAGTAATAATTTATTTCCTACTACCATTGCATTATAATTATCCAAGAAATATTTAATAGATTTTTCATCTACATTTATAATACCATTTTTCTTCATATCTTCAATTAAATATGCATCGAAAGCTTTTCTATTATTGAAATCTCCTCCATTTGACACCCATTCTACAAATATTTCTTGTTGAACATCTAGCCAATTTGTTTGAGTCATAATTTTATCATTATAATTCAAAGTTATAAATCCATCAAGTGTATTCAAAACAGCATCATCCCATTTTCCATCTTTAACCATTTTAGTCAAGGTTTTATCAATTTTATTAACAAAATCATCTAATTTTGGTAATTCAGTAACTGGAGAACTTGGGTATTTTGAACCATCTATTACATTATTGATACTACTTATAGACTTCTCATTATTTAAAATTCGACCTGAAAGATTGTCTAAATGACTTGATATTTTATCATTATTAGTTAGAATAGTAGAAATATAGGCATTATTATATCTATCCATATTATCATTCATAAGTAATAAATGTCCTATTGTATAATTTAGAGAATCTGTTGTAGCTGGGCCAATTTTAAGATATGGAATAAATTCTTCGGCCTCAGCAAAATAAACAAGCATAAATGCTGCTTTATCTGATTCTATAAAAATTTCATTTAAACGAACATCTATAATTCCTACTTTTCCACTTCCCCATCGTGCATTTACACCTTCACCTAACTGTTTTTGTGTATTCCATTCAATATTAATACTTTCAGTAGTAGTATCACCTAAAACTTCAGAAAATAGTTTTAAATCTTTAACATCTTGACTTTGTAAATAATTTCTATCTATGCTATCATTTAAATTTATGTTATAAAGTCTATTCATAGCTCTTTTAAATTCCATAAATTTTTCTTGTGAGGCACCTTCTAGTAAAGGTTTTCCTGTATATGTAGAATGAATACCTAAAGCCATAAAATCTTCAATTTTATCACTATTGGCAGATTTTTTTACTAAATCTAAATATTGCTGTGTAGTTAAGGTTGTTGTTGCTGTAACACTTGGCGTGTTATTTATATTCTGCGCTTCAACTTTTGTAGGTGCACTTGATAATAACATTGATGTAGCTAGTGCTACTGAAGCCATTTTTGGTGCAATTTTTTTACTAAATTTAATTTTACTCATTTAATTATTCCTCCTTCTTGATTGATATAATAAATTAATTTCTAATATTTGTCAACTAATTTCAATAAGAAAAGAAAGCTTTTCTATGTTTAATTATAATACATTTATATAAAAATTGCTTAACTTTTTATTATAATGCATAATTATTTAATATATGGTATAATTTTATTGGTGATATTAATGGAAAAAGTAAGAACAAGATTTGCACCTAGTCCAACTGGATATATGCATATTGGTAATTTAAGGAGTGCGATTTTTGAGTATATACTTGCAAAAAAGTATAATGGAGATTTTATTTTAAGAATTGAAGATACAGATCAAACTAGAAAAGTTGATGGTGCTACAGAATATATTTATGATGTTTTAAAAACATGTAATATGATTATTGATGAAGGTCCTAGTAATCCAGGTGAGTATGGGCCATATATTCAAAGTGAGCGTTTAAATTTATATAGGCAATATGCCAATAAGCTTTTAGAATCTGGAGATGCTTATGTTTGTTTTTGTAATGAGCAAAGATTAAATACTTTAAGAGAAAAGGCAGAAAATGAAAAAAGGGCTTTTCAATATGATGGTTATTGTAAAAATATTTCTAAAGATGAAGTTGAAAAAAGAATTAATAATGGTGAAAAATATGTTATTAGACAAAATATGCCAAGTAGTGGGTATGTAATTTATGAAGATATAGTTTATGGAACATTAAAATTTGAAAATAATCTTTTAGAAGATCAAATTTTAATTAAATCTGATGGATTTCCAACTTATAACTTTGCTAATGTTGTTGATGATATTTTAATGAATATAACACATGTTGCTCGTGGTTGTGAATATTTATCTTCTACTCCTAAATATAGTAATTTATATAAAGCTTTTGGTAAAAAAGAACCAGTGTATGTACATTTGCCACATGTTATTAAAGAAGATGGAAAAAAACTTTCAAAACGTGATGGAGATGCATCATTTGGTGATTTATTAAAACAAGGTTATTTGCCTAGTGCTATTGTGAATTACTTATGCTTACTTGGATTTAGTCCAAAGGATAATATTGAAATTTTTGATTTAGATCATATTTGCATTACTTTTGATGAAAGTAAAATTAGTAAATCTCCTGCTGTTTATGATATTAAAAAACTCAATTGGGTTAATGCCCATTATATTAAAAAATTAAGTGATGAAGATTTATATAATTTATGTATTTATCATTTAGAAAATGCTTATGATTTATCAGATAAAAAGGTAGATTGGATAAGTCATTTAATTAGATTATATAAAGAACATATTTCATACGGTGAACAAATTATTAAGGAAACAAAGCTTTTCTTTAATGATCAGATACATTTAGATAATGAAGCTAGTGAATTTTTGAAAAGTGATGATAATATTAATAATACGTTAAAGATATTTAAAGAAGAAATTAAATCTATAGAAGATTGGTCTATTGAAAATATAAAAAATGCGATTAATAGTACTAAGGAAAAAAGTGGTGTTAAAGGGAAAATGTTGTTTATGCCAATTAGAATTGCTTGTAGTGGATTAATGCATGGACCAGAACTTACTGATACGCTATATTTAATTGGAAAAAATAAATTACTTAAAAGATTATAAATAAAAAGCACTCATATGGTGCTTTTTTCGATGTTATTAACTATAAATCCATCTCCATACTGGCGCGCTATTTTCATATCGTGTTTATCGTTAATAGTCCAAATAAGTACTGGATTATTCTTTCTATAATTTTCAACATATTTATTTGGCATAGATCTAAGAGCATAAGATACAAAATCTGGTTTTCCAAAAAAATTATAATATAAATTTTTAAGCGCTATTTTTTGAAAATTAGGTAGCTTGTTGTTTCTACTATAATCATAAGATAGTTGTCCTCTAATAAAGTTTGGTCTATTATTTTTAAACCAAATTATAGTCGTAGGATCAAAAGATTGTATTGCAAACTTCCCATTATAGTTATCTAACATTTTTGAAAGTCTTTTTTCAAGTTCGTATCCATTTTCATATTTTTTAAGTTCAATTAATATAAATACTTTGCCATTTATAAGTTTTAAAATTTCTTCTAGTAAAGGAATTTTTTCTTCTGTTTTTAAAAGACTTAAATTGGAAATATTATCATAATCTAAATCGCTTAATTTTGAATTCACATTAGTTAATCTTTTTAAATTTTTATCATGGTATACAACTATTTTGCCATCTTTTGATAATTGTACATCTAATTCAATTGGGTGATTATTTTCAAGAGATAGTTTAAATGCTTTTATAGAATTTTCTGGTATATCAGCATTGTTAAACATTCCTCTATGAGTTATATAAATACCATATAAAAAATTTAAATCTTTAGACATAGTTACTCCTTTAATATTTTTTTCTCAAAATAGACTACTAAATAATATAACAATCCACTAATAATTATGAGTATTAAAATAGATGCCATTACTAAATCTAAATTAAATATATTAGAACCATACATTATAAGATACCCTATTCCCTCTTTTGAAGCAAGAAATTCTCCCATTATTACTCCAATTAAAGTCATACTTATATTTACTTTTAACACACCTATAATTGATGTCATATTATTTCTAAGTATACCATAATAATAAATTTGTAATTTATTTGCATTTATAGAATGTAATAATTTTATAGAATTTGCGTTTGTAGAAATAAATGCATTATAAATATAGGACATGGTAATTACTGTACTTATTAAAAGAGTCATAATTATAATTGAATTAGTACCTGCTCCAAAAATTATTATTAAAAGTGGTCCTAAAGCTACTTTAGGAAGACTTGCAAAAACTGTAATAAATGGATCTAAAATTTTATATAAAGTTTTACTTGACCATAAAATTGATGCTAATGCAAGTCCAATTATAAAACTTAAAGAAAATCCAATTAAAATTTCTTTAACTGTTATCCATATATGATTATATAAATTATTCAAAGTATGTAAATTTATTATAGTATTTAACATTTTTGAAGGAGAAGAGAATATAAAGGAATTAATTATATCAAATCTATATAATAATTCGTGAATAATAATAATTCCAATTAAAATTGAAAATTGAATACATAAAACACGTAATTTATCTTTTTTTAATTTCTTAAGATATTTATTATATTTATTCAAAATACACCAACTTTCTATTTTCCATTTTCTAAATCTTCCCAAATTTTATTAAAATATTTTGAGAAATTTTTTTCTTTTCTTTTCTTTGTTGGTTTATTTTCAATTAAGTCATTTATTTCATATATATTTTTAACTACACTGGGTCTTTTGGTAAGAATAATTATTTTATTTGACATAGATATTGCTTCTTCAATATCATGTGTTACTATAACAGCTGACTTTTTTTCTTCTTTTAATATACGATATACATCATCAGATAATTTTAATCTAGTTGTATAATCTAAGCTACTAAATGGTTCATCTAAAAATAAAATATCGGGTTTTAAACTAAGTGTTCTGATTAAACTTACTCTTTGTCTCATTCCACCACTTAAATTTTTAGGATTTTCGTCTTTAAATTCCTTTAAGTTATATTTGTCCAGTAAATTTTCAATATATTCGATATTTTCTTTAGTACATATTTTATTAATTTTTAGTGGTAGTAAACAATTTTCATAAACTGTTAAATATTCAAATAATTCATCTGTTTGAAGCATAATTCCAATTGTTATATTTTCTTTGTATTTAATAGTACCACTAGTCTGTTTATCTAAATTACAAAGAATAGATAAAATTGTACTTTTACCACTTCCTGAGGGACCAAGTATCGATATAATTTGATTTTCATATAAATCAAAGCTTACATTTAATACAGCACTAATAATAGATTTAGGCATATAATAATCTTTGCTTAAATCTTTTATAGTGAGTAACTTATTTGAAAAATTTGTCATATATTAAACTTTCATAAGGTAATTTTTCGTCTAAATCCATTCCGTTTGAAATTACATCATACATTAAATCAATTTCTTCTTTATTAATTTTTACATTTTCTCTATATATACCTATGATTTTATATCTACTTATTGAAGTTTCTATTACATCAATTTTTGAATCTGGAAAATATTTTTTTATAGTTTTTGCAAGTTCTAAATTTGATGTTTCTTTAGTGTATTTTAATGCTTTGTTAATAGCTTTAGTATATTTTTCTAATAAACTTTTGTTATTTTCTATAAATTTTTCTGTACTATAATACACAGTATAAGGCATATCTTTAGTAAATTCTCCTAAACTAGCGCTTATATATCCACTACCTTCTTTTTTCATATTAGTAGCACTGGGTTCAAACATTGTAACAACATTTCCAACATTTGATAAAAATGCACCTTTCATAGCATCAAAAGCAATGCTTGTATCAAAATTAACATCTTTATTTATATCAATATTATTTGAATTTAGAATATATTCAAAAGTTAATGCTGGCATTCCACCTTCTCTACCTGCAATAATATGCGATCCTTTCAATGTATTTAATGTGAAGTTATTGTGTTTTTCTTTGGTTATTATAAATGAACCATCTTTTTTAGTAAGTCCTGCAAAAGCTTTCATTTTATCCTTTGAATCTCCACTATTAATATAAAGTACAGTTTCAAGTCCACTAAGTCCAATATCAGCAGACTTAGATAAAACGGCAGTTGTAACGTTATTAGCACCAGGTGTTGTAATTATTTCTACATCTAAACCTTCATCTTCAAAAAATCCTTTTGCTAATGCAACATATTGGGGCGTATAAAAGACACTATGTGTTACCTCTGCAATAGTTAATTTTTGTTTATCAGTAACGCTATCTTTAAAAACAAAAAAATGAGTACCTATAACAAACAAAATAGTTATAAAAATTATAATATTTTTTTTCATATTTCCTCCTTAACATATTTTATTCAAGTTGGTAAAATATGTTAAGTTAATTGACTAACCTCTTAATATGTTATATACTTTAAATATATGATAGGAGGATATTTATGAAGAAAATTATTGTTATGTTAATTACTTTGCTTGTAATACCACTTAATATTTTTGCTGCATGTAATGAAGATGAAAAAAAGCAATTACAAACTCTTGCAAATGAAATAACAATTGAAGCTAATAATGCATCCAAAGAATTTTTTAGTTATACGGTTTTAAATATCAATGAAAAGATTTATGTTAAAGACAATAATAATTTTATTTATAATTACGATAAAAATAGAAAACTAAAAGATGTTGAAACAGTTAATCCTAATGATACTTACCCAGGTAGTGCTGTTAGTGGTGGACAATATGAATTTAAATTTTATGGTTCTACTGGAAATTGTAAAGATGAATATTTGGGTAAAAAAATTGTTAATATAAAGTACTATAATCCTTTTAGTACTAATTATAAATGTCAAGAAGATGAATATAAAGATTTTAAATATTGTGCAAAAGTATTAAACTCTAGAATTAATGATAAGCAATTTTATGATGCAATTCAACAATTTAATAAGGACAATGCTATTAAAGAACCGGTAATAGGTAATAAAACTAATGAAAAAGATATATCTGATTATTTAATTTATATTGTTATAACAATAATAATTATATTGCTTGCTATGACTTTATTTGTTTTTATAAAAAATAAAAAGCAAGGTAAAAATAAAAAAACAATTTAATTTAAAAACCCCGTTTCTAAAATATAGAAAATGGGTTTTTTATTATAATTTTTTGTTTCTTTGAAGTTCTTCTTTAGCAAGTTTATGAATATATGCTTGTTCACTAAATTTAGTTTTATATTTAATAATTTGTTCTTCTAATGATTTTAGTACAATACGATTATAAAGTACTGTGGTAACAATTCCCATATACCCCAAAAGAGCTATTGGAAAACTTTCAAGAGCTATTCCCACGCCAATACCAATAATACTAGTTGCACCAATTATATTACTACAAATTTTTTTACTTTCATATTCATTTTCTTTTGCATAGCTTTTCATAGCAAATTTAATTCCTATATCTAAAGCTAAATTTTTTCTATCCTCAATAATTTCTCTATTAATTTTTTCTATTATTAGCATAAACCCTCCTTTAATTAAAGTCTTCTATTATATTACATAAAAAACTTTAAAATGTAAAGAAAAACTATATTTCTATAAGTTTAATATGATCTTTATGCTTTGCAATAACAATATTATCGACCTTTTTATTTGACTTTTCTATTTGCTTTAAAATAGTATTTAATGCTAATTGGGGGGTATTATGATCTAAACTTAAATGACATAATACAATATTTTTAGTTCGATCTCCTATTAAATTATTAACTAAATAATAAGCTGAATCTTCATTTGATAAATGGCCCTTATCACTAAGAACTCTTCTAACATTATTAGGATTCCTTATACTATTTTGAATCATTTCAATATCATAATTACTTTCAAAAAGATAAGCATCTTTATTACTTATTGTTTCAAATAAATTCTTATTTAAATATCCTGTATCTGTTACATATACTAATTCTTTTACATCATTTTTTATAACAAATCCAACAGTTGGTACATCATGAGATAAAGGGATTGTCTTAATAATTAAATCATTATATTCAATAATTTTAGGACATATAGTTATTGGACAATTTAAATCAATATTTATAGATGTTTCTTTAGACATATAAATTGTAGAATTATATTTTTTTGTAAATACTTTTAAACCAGCAATATGATCAGTGTGTCCATGTGTAACTAGAATTAAATCTATTTCTTCAGGTTTAATATTAAATTGGGCTAATTTTTCAGTTAAGTATTTTGTAGAAACACCTAAATCAATTAATATAGTTGAGTTAGGTGTTTTAATTAAAGTACAGTTTCCTGAAGATGATGAGGCAAGTACTGATACTAACATCCAAGCACCCTACAAGGATTAATAGCTGATCTAAGCCAAAATGATGACGATTTCCCTTTCCTTATTTCAAAATGGAGGTGAGTACCTGTAGATCTTCCTGTGTTACCCATTCCACCAATTTTTTGTCCTCTTGTAACAGATTGTCCTTTATTTACTAAAATACTACTTAAATGAAGATATGCGGTACTAACTCCGTTATTATGATTTATAATAATATAATTACCGTTACTACGGTGTCCATATCCTACAACTTCAACATTTCCTCCAGTTACAGCATAAATTGGTGATCCGTGACCAGCACCAGAAAAATCAGTACCATTATGCATTTTCCCCCATCTTCTACCAAAACGACTAGTAATAATATTTTTAGTTGAAGCAGGCCAAACCCAGTTAGATGAATCTCCAATAACAATTGTTCCTCCAGTAGAACCACTTGAAACTTTAGTACCTTCAATAACAATCTTTTTAGTTGGAGCATTTAATTCTTCAGAGCTTAATAATTTTACTTCAGGTAAAATTTGTCCATTTTCATAAGACAAAATTCGCGTTTGCCTTGAAAGACCATTTTTTCCTTCTTGAGTTACTTTAGTTTTTCCTTTTTTCATATTCGAATCATATTTAATTTCTGTTTCAAATGGAACAGAAATATCATCAATATTATACTCTTTATGTAAAATGGTAAATATTGGATTTACTAAACTAACATTAACTTTTTCGCCAATAAATAATAAATTATTTTTATTGGTAAACTTTGGATTAGCAATTAAGAATTCATCAGTATTTAATAAATTATTAGAAGCAATAGATGTAATTGTATCTCCTTTTTTAACTGTATAAATTTTAGTATCTTCAAGAGTACTATACATCATATATTTTAAAAGTTCGCTTTTATCTGTAAATATTTTATTATCTATACTAATCTTTCCTTGTCTTACAGTAAAATCAGCTATATAAGATAAAGTTAAATAATCAATTTTGCTACCTGTACCAGTAATCTCTACATCTATATTATTTTTATAATTATCATATTTTTCTTCGCCTACAAATGTTTTAATTACTGTTTCTACAACATTCATATACATATCATAATCAACGACATAAATTTTTTTATATTTATCTTTTCCCGTTTTTATTTGTAATTCATATCCATCTATTGTAAAGGGAGAAGTTTCGCTAATTATTTCATAAACTTTTTGTTCAGATAAAATGTTTTTATCATAACTTAAATATGGTTCAACTGAAACATTATTTGGAGAATATACGTTTGAAACATTATATTCTTTTTTTATAAGTTCATTCATTTTATTTATATAATTATATAATTTTTTTTCTGATTTAATATTACCTATATAATTATTATCTATATACACTTTATATAAACTCATAGGTTCATCATTTGATTTAAACCAGAATAATGTTGTTATGCTTAAAATACATAAAATCAATAAAAAAATATATATAATGATTTTATTCATATTCTTCACCATTTTTATCACTTATATCACTAAAAAGTGTATATGGTTTATTAAAAACTAATTTAACAGTATCTGTTTCTCCTGATCTATTTTTAGCAATTATAAATTCACTTTCACTAATACCGTCTTTTCTTTCAGTTTTATTATAATAGTCATCTCTATATAAGAATGAAACTATATCAGCATCTTGTTCTATAGCACCAGATTCACGAAGATCAGATAGCATTGGTCTTTTATCATCACGTATTTCTACTCCACGAGATAATTGAGAAAGCGCTATAATTGGAACATTTAATTCAAGAGCAAGTAATTTTAAGTTACGTGAAATATCAGATACTTCTTGTTGTCTATTATTACTATATTTACTTTTTGAGTCACTTAATAATTGAAGGTAATCTATAATTACAAGACCAAGACCACTTTCACTCATAGCAAGTTTTCTACATTTATTTTTAATTTCACCTATTGTAGAACCAGCGGTGTCATCAACATAAATATTTGTTTCTGCAAGTTCTGCCATAGCTTCTCCAAGTTTTGTCCAATCACTTGATTCTAAGTTACCAGTAATTATTTTTTTACTATTTATTTCCCCTACAGAAGAAATCATTCTAAAAGCAAGCGATTCAGCGCTCATTTCAAGGTTGAATATTACTACTGCTTTTTCAGTAGTTTTACCAGCATTAATAGCAAGATTTATTGCCATTGCTGTTTTTCCCATTGCAGGACGTGCTGCTATTACGATAAATTGTCCACCTTGAAATCCACTAGTTATATGATTTATTCCTTCATAACCAGTATCAATACCTATTAAATCACCTTCTAAGCGAGATAAATATTCAATTCTTGAATGAGCACTTGCTAAAATTTCTTTCATAGTTTTAATATCACTTATTTTTCTATTTCTACTAACATCAGAAATTGTTCTTTCAGCTTCTTCAATAATATCATCAATATCATTTTGTTCATCAGTAGATAAATTAACAATATTAGTAGCTCTTTCAATTAAAGAACGTAAAATTGCTTTATCTCTAACTATTTTTATATAAGCTGAAATATTTATTGCACTTGGAACACTAGTTACTACATTTGTAAGATATTCAACTCCACCAACTTCACCTAGAATTTTTTTAGATTCTAGTTCCGAAATTATTGTTGTTGTATCAAGTGGAACATTTCTACTAGCAAGACTGCTCATTACTTCAAATATTTTACTATTTTGATTTGAATAAAACATATCAAAATTTAATTCTTCTAGTGCCTTATTCATTGCACTTTTATCAAGAAGCATAGAACCTAATATATTTGCTTCTGCTTCATAATTATGTGGAAGTATTTCCGCCATATTATCACCTACTTTTTAATTAATACTACTTTAAGCTGTGCAATTACTTGTTTATGTAATTCAATTTTTATAATATGATTACCTAATGTTTGTAAATCGCTAACTTTTATTTTTTTTCTATCTATTTTAATTTTTAGTTGTTCAAGTTTAGCAGAAATTTGTTTGGAAGTGATACTACCAAATACTTTTTCCTCTTTACCTGTTGTAACTTTAAATTCAAGATTTAATTTTTCGATTTGTTGTTTTAATTGTTTAGCTTCTTTTATTAAAGTATTTTCTTTTATATTTTGCGTTACCACTTCTTCATCATGTTTTTGCATTGTGAAATCTGTAGCTTTAACTGCAAGCCCTTTTTTAATTAAAAAGTTTTGTGCATATCCATCTAAAACTTCTTTAATTTCTCCTTTTTTACCTTGCTTTTTAACTTCTTTTAAAAATATAACTTTCATTTTATCTCTCCATAATCAAATTTATTAATTTATTTCTTATATCTTTGACTTCTACATATTTTAATTGTACTGCTGCAGCATTAATATGACCACCACCACCAAAAATTCCAATAATTTTAAACACATCTTTATTTTGTCTACTACGAGCACTAATAGCTACTGTATTATGATTAATTTTAGCAATAGCGTAGCTTGCTTCAATTCCTTCAAAATTTACAAGCTCTTCTGCACATTTTGATAATTCTTCTTTTTTAAAAATATTTGTATCTGAAAAAGTTATTGCTACATCTTTATATAACTTTGCATTAAAAATTAAAGATTGTCTTCTTTTATAATCATCTAAGTCTTCTTTAAACAAATGCCATGATAATTTTAATGAACCACCAAATTCCATTAAACGAGCGCTACAATAAAATGTATTAGAACCAACTCTAATATTAAAATTATTAGTATCTACAATAATACCAGAGAGCATAAGACTTGCTACAAATGAGTTTATTGGTACATTATTATAATCTAAAATATCAAATAATAATTCACAAGTACTAGAATGATCCGTTGAAATTAGTGAGCAAACAGTATCATTTAAAGTCATTTCGTTAATTACATGATGGTCAATTATTATAACATCACATTTTTTAACTATATCTGTTACACAAAATAATTCTTTATTATTAACATCACACATAATTAATAAAGTTTTATCAAAATCAAATTTTTCTAAATCTTTTTCGTATTTAAAAATAATTTCAGGATATTTATTATCAATATCTTTAAATATCTTTTCTATTCCTTTTTCTTCTTTTTCATCGATTCGGATAATTGATGCATTTTTATTTAAATAAGTACATAAAGTAAATGTTGTAACACATGCACCTAAGGCGTCTAAATCAAGCCATTTATGACCTCCAATTAAAATTTTATCATATTCTTTAATTTTAGAAATAATTTTATCATAAATTTTCATATCATTCTCCGATCATTAATATTATATCATAAAAAAATGATACATTAGAAAAATTATATGTATCATTTAAATTAAAGAAAAAATTTATTATAAAAGATCAATTTCAGCTTCTTTTGCATTTTTTAAAGTATCTTTATCCCAAATTGATACTTGTATTTCACCTATATGTGCTTTTTCAAGTAAAAGCATACTTAATCTTGATTGCCCAATGCCACCACCGATGGTAAATGGTAATTCTCCATTTAGAAGCATTTTATGAAAAGGTAATATTCTTCTATCATTAGAATTAGATTTTGTTAATTGCTTATCAAGAGATTTTGGACTAACTCTAATACCCATTGAAGAAATTTCAAAAGCACTGTTTAAAGTTTCATTCCAAAATAAAATATCTCCATTTAATTCCCAATCATCATAATCAGGTGATCTACCATCATGTTTTTTACCTGATTTTAACAAATCACCTATTTTCATAATAAATACAGTTTTATATTTTTTAGTAATTAAAATTTCTCTTTCTTTAGATGTAGAATTAGGATATAAATCTTCAAGTTCTTGAGTTGTAATAAAAGTAACATCCGAAGATAATTCATGTTTAAGGACAGGGAAATGAGAATTAATTCTATCTTTAGTAGCAACAATTGCATTAACTATTTTTTGAACTGTTGCTTTTAGATAATCTAAGTTTCTATCTCTTTCATTAATAACCTTTTCCCAATCCCATTGATCAACGTATATAGAATGGATATTATCCATTTCTTCATCACGCCTTATAGCATTCATATCAGTATATAAACCTTCACCTATTTTAAATCCATATTTATAAAGAGCAATTCTCTTCCATTTTGCTAAGGAATGAACAACTTGGGCACAAGTTTTAGTTTCTAAAATATCAAATTCAACAGCTCTTTCAACACCATTTAAATCATCATTTAATCCAGTTTTAGCTTCTACAAAAAGAGGAGCTGAAACTCTTTTTAAATTTAAGTTTAAAGAAAGCGCATCTTCAAAAGTTTTTTTACAATACCAATAGCTACTTGAGTTTCGTATATGGAAAGTACTGATTTATAATTTGTTGGTTTAAATAAAACACTCATTTTTAATATCTCCTTTTAAATTAAAAAAATCCTAACATATATTGTAAAATATGTCAAATTTTGCTTGCTAAAATATATTAAACTAATTAAAAAAAATTGTGATAATCACAATTAAATATTAACAGGTTCTTTAACTTCAATATTAATTGCTTGAAGTCCTCTTTCTGTTTTTTTAAGTTCATAACTTACAATATCACCTTCATTTAATGTTTTGAAACCTTTTACATTTATTGCAGAATAATGAAAAAATGCATCTTCACCAGTTTTTTCATTCAATATAAAACCATATCCATTTTTCTCATTAAACCATTTAACTTTTCCTATCATAATACACCTCACTTTTTTAAACGATATATTTAATTATATTATATAAAACAGTTATAAATGTTAAAATAATTGTGAAACATATAAAATAAAATTTAGAATGTTATTTTTTTCAAAAAATGCCAATTTTTGACATTTCACAGCAAAAATATATAATTTCAAAATTCTTAAAGAAATATCATAATTAAGTTTGTTATACTAAATTTGGTGATAATGTGGAAGAAAAAATTATAAATTCATGCATGAAATTAGTAGTTGAAAACAATACTACATTAAGCCAAGAAGAATATGAAGAAATTAGATACGGTCTAGGAACTTTATGGGCAGATTTATCAAAAATGATTTTTATATTTATAATAGCTTTATTTATAGGAATAATCAGTGAATGTTTAATATTCTATACAATTAATTCTATTTTAAGATCTCAATCTTTTGGAGTACATGCCAAGACAAATTCCATGTGTTTAATAATTTCTACAATAATATTTATTGGTACACCATTTATAATAATCAATTATAAATTTGATATTATAACAAAGATAATTATATGCATTATTGGGCTTATTAGTATATATTTATATGCTCCTGCGGATACTGAAAAAAGACCACTCTTAAATGAAAAAAAGCGTAATGCTTTTAAAACTAGATCTTTAATAATAGGTATTATTTATTCAATAATAGGATTATTATTAACGACTAATACTTCCAATTTTTATTTAATGAGTTTAGTCATTTCGTCAATAATTATAAATCCAATAACATATAAATTGTTTGGTCAAAAATATAATAATTATCTTAAATATGAAGAATAAAAAGGAGGAAAATTTGAAAAAGATTACTTCAAAATTAATTGAAAAATTAGGTAAAGGGATAGCTTTAGGTTCAACTAAGGGATTAAAAGTTTCAGCTCTTTATGAAAAAGAAATGCCTAAACATATGTTAAATAAATAAAAATTTTAAAAAAGTATTTTTCTTTTAAACTGTTGACAAAGTCAATAGTTTTTTAATAAAATAATATTATGCTAATTCTTGTATTATAAGAGCCCAATTTTATTTTACTTTTATTTACAATTTTATAAAAATGAAAGTAAAATAAAATACCAGCATAATCTGTAAATAAATTTATATAAATAAAATCTTTCCATAATAAAATAAATGGAGAGTTTTTATATGAAACAAAATTAACTAAGAAAAATCAATATCTTCAAATAATCTTTTTAACGAACTATTTATAATTTAAATCACAAAATATAATAAAAAAGATATAAAAACATTGTAATTGAGACCAAGTTTTAGATGAACTCTTAATTACATTTAACATAATTGAAAAAGAAGCAAAAATATATTACTTCAGATATTGTGGTTAGACTATTTACATTCTCTATTATCATGATAAACAATATTTTTTGTTTTAATAATATTATGAAGAAGTTTTTATAAGTAATATTAATTCTTGCATAAACATTTCATCATCTTTATCAGTACGAATCATAAAACATTCGCTACTATTAATAATTCTTCTAATAAGTTTTAATCCATAGCCATGCCTATCGCCTTTAGTACTTTCCATATTTTCTTTTATACTTAAATAAGAATTAGTTATTATAAAATGCATGTTTCCATATTCAATTTTCATTTCTAAATTTATTTGTTTATTTTCACTTTCTCCAGCTGCTTCAATAGAATTATCTAATAACACTCCTAATATTTTAGTATACTCTTGTATTTCAAATATTTTTAAAGATTCAAATCCAAATTTTTCCAATTCTCTAGAAATAAAAATATTAATTTTGATTTCTTTATTACTAGCTATATTCATTTTATTGGCAATGATATTTTTAACTAAATCATTTTTAATATATCTAAGTTCATTGATATTATATAATTTCATGTTTTGTTTACCAACTAAACTTTGTAAATACTTTTTAGCTTCTATATCAGTTTTTATAAGAGTACTTGCAACAAATAGTTGATTTTTATGTTCATGATTATTTATTCTTTCTTCAGATACTAACTCTTCATATTGTTTTAATCTAGTAATTAAATCTTCATTATATTTTAAATTTATTAAATATTTAAATAATATATAACTAAAAATAAGGTAAAATATAAAGAATAAAACAAATAAAAACCCAAATATAGATAAGCTCACTGGATCTATATATTCATTATTAAATAAGTATATATTTATAAATAAGAAAATTGTAAATATAGAAATTGTTAAAATACAAAAGTTTTTATTAATACGTCCATAAAAATAATAATTTATAATTCTTACAATATTGCTATTACTAAAGATATATATTATTAATAAAGTAAAACATATAGTAATTATAAAAAGTTCATAATTATTAAAAATTGGAAAAATAGTGGAAATAATTGGTTGTAAATACTCAGTAATTAAAAGTATATAATAAGTTAATAAATATATTATTAAAACTTTACTAATTTTTACTTTTTCAATCCAATTTGCATATAGATAAATTAAAAAGAAAAAAATTAAATTATTTAATAACTTTATTATAAAAGGATTTATTGTGATAACATCAATTACAACAATGATTAATGTTATTATATTATAAAATATTAGATCACTATACCAATTTTTAAAAGTAGCTTTCATATATAAGAATCTTGCCATAAAAATTCCAATACCGCAAATCAAAACTAAATTTAAAAAATAGTCAATAAATTCAAATTCCATTTTTAATCAACTCCTTTCTATTTTTTTCTGTTAGTAAATTTAATACTAATCCGTTATTAAAAACAACAGAACCATTTTTAATTTCTTTTATTTTGGTAATATTTACCAAAGTTTTTCTATGAGAATACTTAAAGTTATCTCCTAAAAATTTCATTAAATTTGACAATGTACCTTTATATTGAAACTCACCTTTCAAGGTAATGAATTTACAATATTGAGTATCTTCTTTTATAATATAAACAATTGAATCTATATCGACAAATTTTGTATTTCCATCAGAATTTAATTTTATTGTTCTGCTATTCCCTAATATCTTAATCCCAATTTTAAGATTAATAATTAGATTTTCTTTCAAATTATCAAATTTATTTATAAAATCTAAAATTAGTAGTCTCTTACTAAATAATCTATATTTCATATCTTCATATGCAGTAACCATTAAAATAATACTTTTCCAATCATCTGTAAATCTTATGTAATTAGCAATATCTAATCCAGAACCACCTTTAATTTCAATATCAAGAAAATATATACATACTTCATAATTTTTACTAATAAAATTCTTTATATCTTTATAACTATCAAACAAATGAATTTTATAATCTATATCACTAGGTAAAAGATATGAACTAAGTGTAGATTCAATTTGTTGTTGAAATGCTTTGTTATCATCGCAAATTATAATATTTATCATTTTATTCCCCTATTCTCATACAATACAATTCTACCACAATTTTCCAATTTTTAAACTATTATATTTATTTTAAATCAGAAATATATTATTAAAAAAACTTCTAGTTTATTTTGTTTGAAATTTTAATATTATTTAAATTTAATTTGGTGTATAATTAAAGGAGGTGAAAAATTATGATAAAATTAACCCATGAAGAAGTATTAAATAAATTTCAATATCTTACAGGATTTCATTTTCATTATAACAGATGGAATCAGTATTATAATGAAATAAAAATAACAACAAATAAAAATAAAATAAATGCATCTATTTCTCTTTTTGGAGAAGATGATACTTGTAGCATTACTATAAATAATGGAAATATTTTAAAAACTGCATGTACTTGTGAAAAGCATAGTTATTCAAAATTTTGTATGCATGTTGCATATGCAGCATTAAAATATTCTTATATATATGAAAATGAGCTAAAACTTACTTTGGAATATAAAAAAAATATTAATTCTTTAATACAATTTTCAGAATATAAAACAGTTAAAAGATTTAATTTACAGCCTATTTTAAGATTAAATTATTTAAATGAGTTAATTCTTAGTTTTAAAATTGGGAATGAACGTTTATATAGCATAAGAAATATTGAAAAGTTTGTAACATCATATAAAGAAAAAGAAGTTATAGAATTTGGTAAAGAATTTACTTTTGATCCAAAGATTCATAAAATAAAACCTAAAGTACTATCAGTATTAGATAGAATTGCTTCAACGACTTTAGAATATAAAAATGAATATATTGTTAAACATATATATGATATAATGCCAATACTAAAAAATTATAAAATTGATTTGATATTAGATAAAAGAAATCAAAATTTTAAAAATTGTAAATTAATTAAAAATGAAAATCCTATAAAATTTTTAGTTAAATTTGATGAAAACGGAAATTTAGTTTTAGAAAATTCAAATATTGAAAATTTTATATTTTTAAGTGATGATTGTGGATTATTGTTTTTTAATAATTTATATTTAGTAGATAATGATTCAAAATTATTACTAAAATCTCTTATGAATATTTATAATTGTTACAATGAAATTATAATTAAATCTGAATTTATAAATTCTTTTATTTCTAAAACATTGCCTACATTACTTAGATTAGATATGTGCATTTTAGATCATACTGTGGAAAGTTTAATTAAAGAAAAAAATTTAATACCAGAAATTTATATTGATAAATATTTAGATGGTATTTTAGTAAATATAATTTTTAATTATGAAGGAGAAAAAATATATCCAGATAAAGAAATTGATGCTTTAAATCCAATAATTAGAAATTTTGATATTGAATATAAAATTATGGAAATAATTTCAAATAATTTAAACTATGGACCGCAAGGATATTATGCTAACACTCAAGATGAAGTATATGATTTTCTTAAAAATGATTTTCATATATTGAATGAATGTTGTACCATATATTATCAAAATGATTTTAAAGTTAGGCTTATTAAACCAAAATCAAATATTAGTGTTAAACAAAATAAGCAATGTATAAAAGTAGATTTTCAATTAGATAACGTTGATAAAACAGAACTAAATGATATATATAATTCAATAAAACATAAAAAACAATATCATAAATTAAAATCTGGAGAATTTATTGAATTAAGTTCTAAAATTATAGATAAATTTGAATTTTTAAATAATATGAATTTTGATTTTAAAGATCAAAAAATAGATAACTTTTATAGTTTATATATTGAAAATAACTTAGATAATTTTGATATATCTATTGATAAACAATTTTCAAATACATTAAAAGAAATGAAAGAGTTTAAAAAAGAAGAAATAATTTTACCAAATGATTTTAAAACAAAACTTCGTGATTATCAAATTGAAGGGTATAAATGGTTACATTTTCTAAGACATTATAACTTTCCGGGAATACTTGCAGATGATATGGGACTTGGAAAAACAATTCAAACTTTAGCTTTTATACAATCTATAAATGTAGATAAAACAATTATTGTTGTTCCTACTTCACTTTTATATAATTGGGAAAATGAAATATTAAAACATACACCAAACATGAAATATTTAATTTTTACTGGAGATATAAATACTAGAAAAGATTTAATTGAAACATTTAATGAATTTAATATTATTTTAACAACGTATGGAACAATTAGAAATGATATAAAACTATTTAAGGATAAAACTTTTGATTATTGTATATTAGATGAAGCACAATACATTAAAAATTATAATACTGTTATTTCAAAAACTATTAAACAAATTAATTCTCATAATAAATTAATTTTAACTGGAACACCAATAGAAAATAATTTAATGGATATTTTTAATTTATTTGACTTCTTAAAACCAGGATATTTAGGAACTTATAGTGAGTTTAAAAATTTATATTCAACAGATATACTTGAAAATTTACAATCTAAAATAAAACCTTTTATTTTAAGACGTACTAAAAATGATGTTTTAAAAGAATTAAAAGAAAAAGAAGAAAAAATAATTACATGTGAATTAACAGAAAAGCAAAAAAGTTTATATGATTCCCATGTATTAAAAATTAAAGATTTTTCTTCTAAAAAATCTGAGACAATAGACTTTTTAGCAATCTTAACTCGCCTTAGACAAATATGTTTAGATCCAAGTATGTTTATTGAAAACTATACAGAAAAATCTTCAAAAATAGTTTTTCTAGAAAAATTTATTCCAAAATTGTTACAAAATGGACATAATATATTAATTTTTTCATCTTTTACTAAAATGCTTGATAGTATAGGAGATTTACTTAATAAGTATAATATTGATTATTTTAGAATAGATGGTAAAACTAAATCTAAAGATAGACTAGAGTTAGTAAATAGTTTTAATAAAAACAATCGTCGTATTTTTTTAATTTCTCTTAAAGCAGGTGGCACAGGACTTAATTTAACTGGAGCAGATGTAGTAATACACGTAGATCCATGGTTTAATCCTGCCGTTGAAAATCAGGCAACAGATAGAGCCCATAGAATGGGACAAAACAAGAAAGTATTAGTATATAGAATTATAACAAAAGATACTATCGAAGAACAAATTGAATTACTTAAATCAAGAAAAAATGATTTAATAGAAAATTTAATAGAAGGTAATAATAAAGCTATTTCTATTGATGATATTAAAAAGATTTTTAGTAATGATCAAATATGATAAACTAATAATAGAGTAAAGGAGATTTATGAAAATTGCAATAATTGGAGCAGGAGCATTTGGGACTGCAATGGCTCATGTTTTATCTAAAAATAATCATAATATTAAAATTTATGATAGTAATGAAAACCTATACAAGAAAATACTTAATATATTTGAGTTTAGTGATATTATAACTCCTGTAAATGATATTGCCAGTGTTGTTTTTGATGCTGATTTTATATTTTTATGTTGTCCTTCTGGTGTTATAGAGGATGTATTAAAAAGTTTAAAACCATTTTTAAAAGAAACTGCAATTATTGTTAATGCAGCAAAAGGAATCTTAAAAGATTCAAATTCAACAATATCTCAACTAAAAGAAATAATTTTAGACTCTAATATAAAATTTTGTTCATTATATGGACCAAGTCATGCAGAAGAAATTTTATTAGATATGCCTACTAAAGTAATTGCTTCATCAAAGGAAATAGAAACTTCTCAAAGAGTTAAAAATTTAATGGAAAATGAAACTTTTTTTGTAGGTTTGTCTACTGATGTTTTTGGAGTTGAATTTTGTGGAACTATCAAAAATACTATTTCAATAGGAATAGGATTACTGGAGGGATTAGGATTTAAAGAAAATACTAAATCAATCTTTATAACTAATTGTCTTTTAAATTTACTTCAAATAAGTAAACAATTAAAAATTGAAGCTACCACTATTTATGGTTTATCAGGACTTGGAGATATACTTGCAACTTCTTATAGCAAATATAGTAGAAATAAAAATTTTGGTATTTTAATTTCTAGGGGATTTGACATAGAAGAAGCAAAAACTGAAGTTGATGCTACTATTGAAGGAATAATAAATACAGAAAGTGTATATAAATTTTTAAAAACTAAAAATATAAAATGTAAATTTATAGATTATATATATCAAATAATATTTGAAGATGCTAATCCTAACATTATACTAGATTTAATAAAATAAAAAAGCAATTATATCAATTGCTTTTTAGTTTATACTTTTAATGTTACTTAAAATCCAATATCAGTCATTTATAGATGACATACAATTTTGACGATTACTAGTAGATTTATTACTTTTAAAAAATCTAATTGGTTTCAATTTTTTATGGATCATAGATGCTTGAATTTTAACAAATATTTCTTCTAAAGAGAAGTACTAATAATTTTTTTGTTTTTCTTGATTATATTTAACTATTTATTTACTGTATGTTTTATTATGATTTGTCTAACTTTATTAACTGCAGTTTCTAAATCATCATTAATTACAATATAATCATAGTTACTACTTAAATTAATTTCTTTAGAAGAGGCAGTAATTCTTTTTTCTATATACTCTTTACTATCATAACCACGATTACAAAGCCTATTATAAAGTGCTTTTTTACTAGGTGGCATTAAAAAGATACTAATTACTCCATCAAATTTTTTCATTATTTGATTAGCTCCTTGAACTTCAATTACAGAAAGAACATTTAGTCCATTATCAAGTTTATTATAAAGTTCTCTTTTTAAAGTACCATAATAATTACCTGCAAATTCAGCCCATTCAAGCATTTCATTATTATTTACACATTTGATAAATTGTTCTTTATTTAAAAAATGATAATGAACTCCATCTTTTTCCTTTTTACGTTTAGCTCTAGTTGTTGCCGAAACAGTTTCTTCTAAACTATCCATTTCTTTAATTATAATATCTGCAATAGTATTCTTTCCAACTCCAGAAGGTCCACTCATTATGAAAAATTTACCAGTCATACTTAACCCCTTTAATAAATGTATTAAAATAATTGTAACATACTTTTTATAATAATTTTAGATTAATTGTGTATTATTTAATATTTATGTAGGAATAAATATAGTTATAAAATAGAAAAATACATTAGTTTAAAGAATACTTTAATAAAATGTAAAAGATTCTAATTGAAAAATTAGAATCTTTTTTTATATTTTAAAGTAAACCCCTTTACTTTTTAATAATCTTTATTTATATTCCTCTACTCATTAAATCTATTTTAAATTTGTCTTTTTGACTATTACTTCTAGATATAATTACCCCTTTATATGTTGCAAGTTCACTTGCATGTCCTTCACTTAATAACTGCTCTGGTGATATTGTTTTAAAGAAAATTACATCTTGATCTTTATAAAATGTAAAATGTACTTTTAAATCTCCATGTACTTTTGTA
>JBKDZI010000007.1:0-2988 GCA_047971215.1 Bacilli bacterium
ATCTCCTTCAGCTTTTGTAGAAATAGCGTTATAAGAAAAAGATTGATTGTTGTAGTTTCAAATTTTGTTTCTACTCTTATCGTAAAAACTACAAAAAACGTCTTTATCCTAAAATCTCAATATCTTTTTAAAAATATAAAAAAATCAAAAGTGAATACCTATAGCTCACATGGTACTCCGATATTCAGTTGGTGTCATACCATATTTCTTTTTAAAAAGAGTATAAAAATAGTTCGAATTTGAAATTCCTACCTCTTCACTTATTCGAGCAATCGGTTTATCAGTAGAAGAAATTAACTCTTTGGCTTTTTCTAATCTAGTTAAATTAATAAAATCACTTATGCTCGTATTTGCAATAGTTTTAAATATTTTGCCAAGATAAACCGTTGACAATTTAAATACATCAGCTATTTCGTTTGTATTTAAATTAATATTTTCATATTCGCTTAGAATATATTCTTTAACTTTTTCAACTAGTTCAAAATTACCTTTATTACTATTCTCAAAAATATCTATTGAAATATTTTTGAACAAATCATTTAATAACTCCTTAACATTAGAAAAATATTCCTCTTTTTCTATTTTATCAATTCCTTCCATATAGTTTTCCGCAGGTATATCTATTTTACTTATCACTCCATAAATTAATTCTGTGATGTGTTTCCTACATAAAAAATAAGTGGTGTGTTTCAAGTACTCCATAAATTTTATATTATTTTCATTAATCTTATCTTCATTATTTAATTTTATATTTTTAATTATTTCTATTTCTATTTCCTTCGGATACGCTTTTGTAGCGTCTCTTACGTAGTCGTTTAAAATAATAGCATTCATACCTTTAAAAAATAACTCATTACTTCTTTTTACAGCCGATCGGTAGGAAGTATTTAAATCCATTATATCTACAACATTCTCTCCGACCGTCACCGATAGTGATACTGAAAAATTAGTTTTAATCATATCAATTGCTTTCCTTAAAATACTATGTATTTCCTTATCAATATCAATACCGTCAGAGTAAAGTAGAAACTTAACAATACCATCATAGGAATAAAAACTATCTATTTTACCAAATTCTTCCATAAATTCACCAATTACATTTGAAATTATAAAATAATATAAATTTTGCTCATTATTTATTTTCAGAACAAAGTTGGAATAGCTATCTATATACACATTAATAATAGTAAAATACTTAGAAAGTTCATATTTTACTTCATCTATATCTACAGAACCACCAAGTATTAGCCTATTTATATTACTCTTCCTAATAGGCTCTTGCAAATAAGCCATATTTTTTTCTAAATATTTCACCTTATTGACATACTCCAAAAATTTGCTATCAAAAAATTCAAATTCATTATATGTTATATCCTCCTCTTTTATATTTTTAAAATTCATAGTGTTTAATAAACTAGCAATTGGTCGATATATTTTTCTTGCCAAAATCATTAGTAATACAAACCCTATGATAAAAAATACTATGGAGGCAAATATCACTAAGTAAAGAATTCTCGCCATACCAATTAAAACATTATCAATATTAGCAACCGTTATAAATTCAAAATGTTCGTTTACTGATGTGTAAACTTTTCTATTCCTGCTTTCTTTCAAATCAGCGTACACACCTTCATTCGCTGCCATAGTACTAAATGATATTCCGTCACTTAACACATATTGTTCCGTTTCATAAAAAGAACTAGAATTCATTTTTCCTATTTTATTGTTCATGTACTCCGTATCAATATCATAAGAAATAAATGTATTTTTATCCTTTGAAAACTTAAAATATATATAAATTGTTGTTACATGTTCTGGAGACCCTGTATTTATTTCTCTACTTTTCACTCGTATCTCAACAATATTTTTTGCTGTAGGAAAATATATGTCATAAAAAATTCCATTAGTTGTAAAATATCTGTTGCTAGAGGAATTGTAAACCCCTACACTCGAAATATACGGATATATATTTTTAACTTGTTTTAGAACTGAAATCGCTTGGGCATCTATAATGGGTTCCTTTTGATCAGAATACAAAACATTATGAACATTTATATCACTTACGAGAGAATATGTAGCATCTACTAAATTTACAACCATATCCTCTGTATATTTATCTATTTCATTAGTTTTATCCATTAAATATGACTCTATATCATTGTTAACGCGATTTCTATAATTAATATATACACCAATTACTAAAATTGAAATAAAAAATATCCAGATAGATAGTAATGAAAAAAATAGAATTCTAAAATGCTGAAATTTTGCATAATCCATAAAATTCCTATCAGGAATTTTATGGATATTTTTAAATACTTTACTCATATTTACACAACCTTTCAATATAATTATACAAATTTTAGTTTAGAGAAATGGATTTCTACCTGTAAATTGAATATAGCATAGTTTTTTGTGTTTTTCAATGGTTAAAATATTTTTTAAGTTATAATTATTGTACTAAAAGCAATGACGCTATTTAAATACGGAATTAAAAGAATTTGATTTTAATAAAAAGGGGCTATCTTATAATAGAATAAACCTACTTAAGACAGCCCCTATCTATATTATCCCAATTTATTTTACTGTAAAGTTAAATAAATTGGGAAATATATCAAATTTTAATATCGATAATACTACCTTGCAAATCACTTATTTTCGGTTGCTGAGGTATGTTTTTTTGACCCTTAATTTTATTTATTTCATCTAGAAAGATAGACGAAAATTTGCACGCTCTATCTCCTTCAGCTTTTGTAGAAATAGCGTTATAAGAAAAAGATTGATTGTTGTAGTTTCAAATTTTGTTTCTACTCTTATCGTAAAAACTACAAAAAACGTCTTTATCCTAAAATCTCAATATCTTTTTAAAAATATAAAAAAATCAAAAGTGAATACCTATAGCTCACATGGTACTCCGATATTCAGTTGGTGTCATACCATATTTCTTTTTAAAAAGAGTATAAAAATAGTTCGAATTTGAAATTCCTA
>JBKDZI010000008.1:0-1669 GCA_047971215.1 Bacilli bacterium
TTAACAATATCTAGTATAATATAAAGGCAGTATGGTAGTAATAGTATTAAATTATCATTTTACATGGAATTTAAAAAATTGGAGAGGAATAACTACAACTCCATAAAAAATAAAGAGAGATTATAGTGGTGAAGTTATCTATAGTCGTTGGTCTGATTACAATAGAAATGTTGAATTTAGAATTAATGATAAAAGGATTGGTTCAACTTCATGGTATAAGGTAAACATTAATAAAAATAGTATTGTGACAAAAATCACAAAAGAAAATACAAATAATGCAGCTGCATTATTTGCAGGTACAAAAACTTTGTCTATGCGAACAGCAGGAAATTGGATTAATAGTACTAATTATACTGGTTCTTGGTATCTTCCGATTAACGATTATTCAAATAAATAAAAAATAATATACTATTGAACTTTTTTTATTTTATTTCAAGGAGTTTAAAATTAAAAATTTTATTAAGTCAAATAAATATGGGCTCATAATTCTTTTAATTTTGTTATTATTTCTCGCTTACTCTGTATGGGAATATTCAAATGAATATTACACAATGACTGAACAAGGTAAACTTTTGATGGAAGAACGCCCAGATTTGGTAGTATCCCCTAAAAAAGATACATTTGTATTTTTATATGTATTAACGAATACAATCAGTTTTAAAAAGTTGGATTGCAGCTTTAATCGTACCAATTTTTGTCATAGGAGTCTTTATATTTTCATATATGTTTTCTAATACATTTGATATTGAATCTACATATGCTTTTGATCCTCTTGATGTAATAATTCCTTTAAAATTTATAAAGGTTCAAATAAAATATATTATAGTATTTATTTTAAATTTAGGACTAGTTAGTATATTTTTTATAGATGTTGGTATTATTTTTCAAAATTTATTAAACTATATTGATTATGATGTAACATATAGTGAAATTTTTAATAATTCTAGTCTGGCAGCTAGGGTGGGTTTTTATTTGGTAGATTACGCAATTAAAATTAATAATTGAAATTATATATATAATTGCTAATTAAGAAAATAAAATAATACAAATTCTTATTTATAAGACAAATAATTTCTAAGTGGGAGAAAGGATTATCGGTTTCTGATTCAGAAATGTTAATTACTATGTCAGAGGTACTTGAAATCTCTGTAAGTACTTTACTTGGAGAAACTATTTCTGAATCAAAAGTTGATGACATAAAAGCAATTTCAGAAAAGTTGGAAGTTATTAACTTACAACTCTCACAAAGAAACATTTCAAGAAGACAAACATTTCATTGTCTATTTATTTTATTATGTACAGTGATAGTAATTATTTTAACAATCTTAATAACATAAAATAGTTCTTATTTAAATTGGGATTTTAATAATATTGAATATGCAGTTGCTGGAACAGTTTTACATGCATTTGAATGTCTGTTTGTTAGAATAAGTCCTATTATTCTTATAGGTAGAATCATAGGGATTATCTTGACGAGAAAAAAAGTTTGAGATTGCTTAAAAATGTTTAGCTTTCAAATTACAATTTATGTTAATAAAATAATGTTTAAAATAATATAAACAAAAGCAAGACAAATAGATTTATTGTTGGTAAAATAGCATTATCATATTTGATTCAAGTAAAGAATTTTTTTAAAAGATAGAACAAATTCTATAATTTATGAATATAA
>JBKDZI010000009.1:0-24434 GCA_047971215.1 Bacilli bacterium
TTATGTATTCTCGTAATATAAAACATCTAGTGTTAACTAACTGATCAACAATCAAAATAAAAACTGTGATTAGAGTCTTCTTAAACAGTCAAGCTGTATAATTATAACAAATTTGTTATAATATACAAATTTTATAGAAAGGAATAATCAGTTGGAATACTTCATATTCCCTAATACTGATTATACGAGATTATTTATGAATGAAACAATATATAACATATTAAAAAGAAATTCTTGTAGAAGTTTTTTAAATCAAAAAGTAAGTAAAGAAAATATGGAAAACATAGTTAGATGTGGTGTTTGGGCATCTATTTCAAAAAATATACAACCATGTAAATTTACTGTAATATCAAATGAAGAATTAATTAGTGGTATTTCAAGAGCTACAATTGATACAATAAATAACGATGAGGCTACTGCAATTAAATTTAATAATTATAAAGAATTAATTAATAACGGACTTACAGATATTTTTTACGGATCTAAAAATATTGTTATTATATCAAATATTAAAGGTAGTTTTAATCATAGATATGATGCAGGTTGTTCAATTCAAAATATGCTTTTATCAGCAGAATCTCTTGGTATTGCTTCATGTTTTATAAGAGAACTTGCAGAAATCACAACACTTCCAATATTAAAAGAAATTATAGAAAGATTAGATATATCATCTAATCATGAAGTTGATGCTATTATAGCATTTGGTTATGCAGATCCAAATTTACCTAAATATGAAAGAAATAGAGACCTTACAGAAGTGAAATTATTTGATTAATCTTTCAAACCAATTTTTATAAAATTATTTCCAAACTTTGTATTAATATCGTCAACTAACTTTTGTAAACCATTATTACTATTATATTTTTCAATATCGTCAAATAAACTTAATTGTATTTGACGTTTTTTTGTCAAGTTAGTTAATTTAATTCCTATTAATCTTATATCATCTTCAATTTTTAATTTTTTGTATAAAACTACAGCGTTATTATAAATATCTATATTTGTATTAATAGGAATTCTAAGTGTTGTTTGAATACTTTTTCTTTTGAAAGAATTATCTTTAATGTAAACATTAATAACGTATGCATATTCTTTACTTATTCTTAATTTTCTACCAAGTTCTGATGATTGGTTATACAATATATTTTTTATTTGTTCTATGTTTTTAAATTTTAAAGAATTTTCTAAACTAATTGATTTGTTTTTTGGGATATAAGGCATTACCTTTGAATCATCAATACCATTTGCATAATTATGAATAGTTTTACCAAATATACCTAGATAACTAATAATTTGATTAATATCACTATTTGCAAGATCTTCAATAGTTTTAATACCTTTTGATATTAAAAGTTCTTCTGTTTTTTTACCGACCATAAATAATTTTCCAATTGGAAGAGGATGCATTTTTTCTTCTATCTCATTAATTAAAATAGAACAAACCTTGTTAGGTTTTTCTAACTCACTTGCCATTTTTGCTAAAAGTTTATTGTTTCCAATTCCAACATTTACAGTAAAACCAAATTTTTGAAATATTTCTTCTTTTATAGTATAAGCAAGTTTAAAAAAATCTTTATATAAATAATTTGTATTTGTAAGTTCTATAAAACATTCATCAATAGAATATTGTTGCATTTCATTTGTAAACTTTAGAAGATATGTCATAAGATCTTTAGAATATTTTTCATATAAATCATAATTTGGTTTTATTATATGTAAAGTAGGACATTTCTTTTTTGCACTATATACAAGCTCTGGAGTAACAATTCCTAATTTTTTTGCACTTTCACTTTTAGCAAGCACTATTCCATTTTTACCATTACTATATGAAATTATTGAAGGTACTGTTCTATAATCTATTTTAGAACCATTTTTTAATAAATCTACAGAACTCCACGACAAAAAAGCATTATTAACATCAATATGAAAAATTATTCTCATTTTAATCACCAAAATAATTATATAATAGTAATATATTTTATACAACATCTGTTCGATGTTTACATAGGTTTTTTATTTGTGTATAATGAGTAAAGGATGTGATAAAAATGAATAGTTTAGTATATATTACTGGACATAAAAATCCAGATAGTGATTCAATTTGTAGCTCAATTGCATACAGTTATTTTAAAAAATCAACTGATTCTATAAAAACATATGTACCTATTAGATTAGGAAAAATAAATAATGAGACTAAGTATATTTTAGATTACTTTAATGTAAATGCTCCACAATATTTGGATAATTTATATACTTCTGTAGAAGATATTCTTTCACCTAAAAAAATAACAATAGATGTTAATCATTCAATTAATAAAGTTAATAAAGTATTTGAAAAAACTAAAACTAAAACTATTATTGTTGAGAAAAACAAATCATTATGTGGAGTTGTAACACCTTCAAAATTAAACTATGTATGGAATAATTTATGGAGTCCAAATATTTTACATCTTTCTAATACACCATTTGAAAATATTGTTGAAACATTAGAAGCAACTATAATAAAAAAATGTGAATATGTTGATATGACAGGTAATATTTTCATTTATGAAAAAAATAATAACGAATTAAATAAAGGTGATATTTTAATAATTTATTATTCAAAAAATAATATGGAAGAAATATTTAAAACTAATGCTACTTTAATTATAATAACTGCTTGTGATGAATTAGATGAAAATACTAAAAAAATAATTTTAAAACATAATAAAACGGTTATTATTACAAGCCATAAAATGTTTGATGTATCTAGATTACTTGTTCTTAGTGTACCTATTGGTTATGTTATGGAAAAAGAAGTTACTTATTTTGATAAAAAAGAATTATTAATTGATGTTAAAGATAAAGTTAGTAAGACCCGTTTTAGAGCATTTCCTGTTTTAGATAATGGATTAATTCAAGGAATTGTTTTAAGAGATGAAATATTTAAAGAATATAAAAAAAATGTCATCTTAACTGATCATAATGAATATTCTCAAAGTATAGATGGTATTGCTCATAGTAAAATTTTAGAAATTGTAGATCATCATAAAGCTGGTAATATTAATAGTATTAATCCAATATATATTAGAACTGAAATAGTTGGTTGTACATGTACTATTATAGCTAATATGTATTTTGAAGAAGGACTTGATATTCCAAAACAATATGCAGGTTTAATGCTTGGAGCTATTATTTCAGATACTCTTTTATTTAAATCTCCAACGTGCACTAAAAAAGATATTGCAATAGCTAAAAAATTATCTAAAGTTTGTGAAATCGCTGATATAGAAAAATTTGGTATTAATGTACTTAAAGCAGGAGCATCTTTAAAGGGGAAAACTGCTGAAGATTTATTAATTCAAGATTTTAAAGAATTTAACTTTGATGTTTCCAATTTTGGTATTGCTCAAATAAATATAATGGATTTAGAAGATTTTAAACCATTTAAGTTAGATATAGTAAAAGAAATGGAAATCTTAAAACAAGAAAAAAATTATGACTTTGTTTTATTTGTAATTACTAATGTACTTACAAAAGATTCTATATTTGTATGTGTTGGAAATGGTAGAAATAAAGTAGCACGTGCCTTTAATATTAAATTTATTGATAATTATGCATTAGTCAAAGGTATTGTATCTAGAAAAAAACAAATAGTACCTGTTATTTCTAATCAAATTTTAAATAATTAATATAAAATAATTTGATTTTGTTGTAATTATCATACCAAAGTGATATACTTTATTAGTAATCCGATGTTTTTATAATATGATTATAAATTTGAAAGGGACGTGAAATCATGAATGTAATAGATAAATTACAAAAAGAACAATTAAATCCTAACATACCTGAATTTAGAGTTGGGGATACTGTACGTGTTAATGTACATATTAAAGAAGGTAATAAAGAAAGAATTCAAGGTTTTGAAGGCTTAGTTTTAAAAAGACAAGGTAGTCAAGCAGGTGAAACTTTTACAGTTCGTAAAAAATCATTTGGTGTTGGAGTTGAAAGAACTTTTCCAGTTCATTCACCAATAATTGAATCTATCGAAGTTATAAGAAAAGGTAAAGCTAGAAGAGCAAAACTTAATTATGTTAGAAATGTTGTTGGAAACTTTAAACTTAAAGAAAGAAAATAAACATTTCTTTTTTATTATGGAGAAAATATGAAAGAAAAAAATATAAAAAAAGAATTACTTAGTTATTTATTAATTATAGTTGGTGTTGTTTTATTTAGATTATTAATAGCAACGCCTGCTATAATTGATGGTATTTCTATGGAAAATACGCTTTCTAATAATGATTTAGTTATTATAGATAAAGTTTCTTATAAATTTGATGACATTAATCGTTTTGATATAGTAGCAGTCAATTCAAAAAAAATTAATAAAAGATTAGTTAAAAGAATTATTGGACTTCCCTATGAAACAGTAGAATTTATTAATAATGAGTTATATATAAATGGTAAAAAGATTGAAGAAGAATTTTTAATAGATGAATCTATTACTTTAGATTTTAGCACTAGTGACACAGAAAATTATAGAATACCTAAAGATCATTATTTTGTAATGGGTGATAATAGAAAAAATTCAACAGATAGTAGAATTATAGGTGTTATAGATATTTCTGAAATTATTGGTAAAGTTTCTTTTAGACTTTTTCCATTTAAATCATTTGGTTTTGTAAAATAGTACGTAAAAATAAAAGATTTTTTATAAAAATATTCTTTTATTTTTTTATTTTGATAAAATAATTTTAAAGACAATATTTTACAACTTGTATGGTTTACACATATGTGTAAAATATAAGTCAAATAATAATTTTTTATGCAAAACTTCTAGGTGATTATATGAATTTTGGATAGAATTTTAATATTTGAAAAAAATGTCTAAAAAAGTTGTGACAAAATGAAAATATTATGTTAAAATGAGTTTAGTAATTGATACAATTGAGGGGTTGGTAATAATTACTTCTAACTTTGGAAAAGTTAAAACTGATTTTAATATAAATCTAGTTGTTAAAATATAAACTAAAGATAATGGAGTGGTATATATGAATTTTGATAAAATTAATGCTGCACTAAGTGCAAATTTGACAGAATATATTGTAATTGGATTTATTAGTTTGATTATATTAGTTTTAGTTATAAGTATTTTTGCTTGTTTAAGAATGATATTTAAGAAAGAAAAACAAATCGATATTAAAACAAGTTCTGATTATCTTAAGGAAGAAGATACATTTGATATTTATAAAGCTTTTAGTGATATGAATAATGCTTTAAATGGCCATACTATAGCGGTTTCACCAGATATTATAAAAGATGTTGATGGTAGAGTTAGTGAATTAGAACTAAAAAATAGACGTTATAAAGATGGTACAAGACAACATGTTGATATTATAGATGCTGCAAAAAATTCTAATATAAAAGATTATGAAACTTTAGTTGAGGTTCTTGATATCAAAATTGATGAACCTAAATTAATTGAAAAACCTAAAATTATTGCAGATGAAAAAAGTATTGATATAAAAGAAGGATTTAAACCAAGTAAATTTATTTCACCAGTTTACGGTACAAACATTCCAATATTTAATAATAGAATATCAAAAACTTCAGAAATTTTAAAACAAAATGATGAAGTAATTAAAAATGAATTGTCAAAAGCTGAAAATTTATTAAGCAATTTGAAGAACTTCAGAAAAACACTAAAATAACCGTTTGGTTATTTTTTAATAGAGGAGAAATTATGAAATTAGGTGTATTTACATTAGGGTGTAAAGTTAACTTATATGAAAGCGAAATAATGATGAATGCCTTTAAGAGTAAAGGTTATGAAATTTGCAATTTTGAAGATATATGTGATGTTTATATTATTAATACATGTACTGTAACAAATAATGCTGATTCAAAATGCAGGAAGATAATTAATAAAGCACGCAGCATGAATCAAGATGCTGTTATTTGTGTTGTTGGATGTTATAGTCAAGTTAGTAGTGATGAAATTAAAGAAAAATTAAATGTTGATATTATTCTTGGAACAAAAGATAAAACTCTTCTTC
This sequence comes from Bacilli bacterium, assembly GCA_047971215.1. Lineage (GTDB taxonomy): Bacteria > Bacillota_I > Bacilli_A > RF39 > JBKDZI01 > JBKDZI01. The sequence continues at coordinate 6,036 of JBKDZI010000009.1, forward strand.
CAAATTATGTAGCTGAATTTTTAAAGGAAAAAAAACAAATATCGAATATATATGATATAAGGGAAGCAGAATTTGAAGATATGACTATTTTTAATTTAGAATCTAGAACTAGAGCCTTTATTAAAATTCAAGATGGATGTAATAATTTTTGTTCATACTGTATAATTCCTTATGCAAGAGGAGGAGTAAGAAGTAAAGATAAAAATATTTTATTAAAAGAAATAATTGAGCTTACAAAAAAAGGATATAAAGAAATTGTTTTAACTGGAATTCATACTGGTGGATATGGTCAAGATTTAGATAATTATTCTTTTAGTGATTTATTAGAAGATATTTTTAAAAATAAAAAACTAAAACGTTTACGTATTTCTTCTATTGAAGTTACAGAACTTGATAATAAATTTTTTGAAATTCTTAAAAATGAACCTCGTTTAGTAAATCATTTACATATTCCAATTCAATCAGGTTCTAATAATGTTTTAAAATTAATGAATAGAAAATACACATTAAAAGAATATTTTTCTATAATAGAAAAAATTAGAACTATTAGACCAAAGATTGCTATTTCCACAGATCTAATTATAGGGCATCCTGGAGAAACAGAAGAAAATTTCAAAGAAGTAGTAGATACTTTAGAGAAAATTAAATTTTCAAAAGTTCATATCTTTCCATATTCAAAACGTAAAAATACTAAAGCGTTTTATATGAAAAATCACATTGATGGTAATATTAAAAAAAATAGAATAAAACAAGTAAGTGCACTTTCTAAAATACTTGAAATTGAATATATGAATAAATTTTTAAATGAAGAGTTAGAAGTTTTAGTTGAAAAATGTGAAAATAAAATTTGCACTGGTCATACTAGCAATTATATTCTTGTAAAATTTGAAGGGGAATATAATTCAAATGATTTAGTTAAAGTTAATCTTAAAAAAGTTAATTATCCTATAATTGAAGGAAAGGTGATATAATTGGAAAATTTTATAAGTGGTACTTTTAATAGAGCAATATATAAAAGTGAGTCTGGTTATTATATAGGCCTTTTTAATGTAAAAGAAACAAATCATAGTGATGTTAAAACTAATAAAATATTAACTTTTACTGGACATTTTCATGAATTAAAAGAAGGAGATTCTTATATTTTTTTTGGTGAACTTACAAATCATCCTAAATATGGAGAACAATTTAATGTTGTGAAATATGAACGAGTTAAAGTAAAAGGTAAAGATGGAGTCATTGAATTTTTATCAAGTGATTTATTTCCTAAAGTTGGAGTAAAGATGGCAACAAGTATAGTAGAAACTTTAGGAGAAAAGGCTTTAGATTTAATAATGGAAAATGAGGAAGCTTTAATGGAAGTTCCAAAAATGAATTATGAAAAAGCAATGATGATTAGAAATATTATTTTAGATAATGAACTTAGTGAAAAAATTATAGTTGAGCTTTGTGATATTGGATTTTCTATGAAAAAAGCACTTGTTATATACAATAAATATAAAGATTTAACTTTTGAAATAATTAATAATAATATTTACGATTTAATTTGTGAAGATACTAATCTTTATTTTCCTGAAATAGATTCTATTGCTTCTACATTAAACTCAGATATTGATACAAAAAATGAAAATAGAATTAAAGCTGCATTTTTATATTCATTATCTGAAATTTCGTTTATTAAAGGAGATACCTACTGTAATTTTGAAGATATTATAATGTATTTAGAATCACTTTTAAAAACTTATATTTCTACAGATTTATATGATACAATTGAAAAGATTTTATGTGAAGAAGGTAAAATAATATTAGAGGATAAAAAGGTATTTTTACCATCATATTATGAGGCTGAAAAAAATATTGCTGGAAGATTATCAAGATTATCAAAGGATATGAAAAATATTAAATCTTTGGATAATAGAATTGATTATATTGAAAAATATCTTGGAGTAAATTATAATATTGATCAAAAAGAAGCAATTAAAAATGCAATTAAATTTGATATTTCAATAATAACAGGTGGTCCTGGTACTGGTAAAACAACTATAATTAAAGCAATTGTTGAACTTTTAAAAGATATAAATAAATTAAATGATGAACAAATGGAAAGAAAACTTGCTCTTCTTGCTCCAACTGGTAAAGCAAGTAAAAAAATGAGTGAGAGTTTAAATTTTACAGGTAGTACGATACATCGTTTTTTAAAGTGGAATAAAGAATCAGGTAAATTTTTAATCAATGAATATAATATGTCTGATGTTGAGTATATTATAATTGATGAATTTAGTATGATTGATACGCTTTTATTTGATAATTTATTAAAGGGATTACATGATAAAGTAAAAATTATTATAGTAGGAGATGTTAATCAATTACCAAGTGTAGCTCCAGGAAATATTTTATTTGATTTAATCGAAAGTGATATTATTGCAGTAACATACTTAAATATTTTATATAGACAAAGTGAAGATTCTTTTATACCTGTTTTAGCTGAAAATATTAGAAATGGTGAATTAACTGATGAATTTATCTCTAAAAGAGATGATTATTCATTTATTGAAATGGAAGAAAATTCTATAAAAAATAATATGGAAGTAGTATGCAAGAATGCTGTTTCAAAGGGCTATGACTTATTTGATATACAAGTTTTAATACCAATGTATAAAGGTATTAATGGAATAGATAATATGAATAAAATTCTTCAAGATGTATTTAATCCAATCAATACTAAAAAGCGTGAAATTACTTATAACGATATTACTTATAGGCAAGGAGATAAAATTTTAGTATTAAATAATTTACCAGATTTAGGTATTTATAATGGTGATATGGGATACATTGATTCAATATATTATAAAGGTGAAACTTCTAGTAAAAAACAAGAAATTATTGCAATTTTTGATGGTAATAAAATAACATTTACTAATACTGACTTTCATAATTTTACACTAGGTTATGCTATTAGTATTCACAAATCTCAAGGCTCTGAATTTAAAATTATAATTATGCCCATTGATACAAGTTTTAGAAGAATGTTATATAAAAAATTAGTATATACAGGAATAACAAGAGCAAAAAATTATTTAATAATACTTGGAAATTCTCAAGTATTTAAAAATGCTTGTTTAACTAATGAAGCAAATATTAGAAAAACAAATATTAAAGAATTTATATTAAACAATGATTATTAAGGAGTTTTTATGTTAATTTATATTATATCTATAATTGTATTATTTTTAATAGATTTTGTTAGTAAATTATTAACAATTTCAACTATAGGACTTCATACTAGTATTAATGTAATAGGAGAATTTTTCAAACTTAATTATGTACAAAATACAGGTGCAGCTTTTAGTATTTTTGAAAACAATGTACAATATATTTCTATAATTACACTATTAATTTTAACTTTTTTTATTTATGAATTTGTAAAAAGTAAAGATAGATTAATAAAAATTGGATTATCTATAATTATTGTTGGTATAATTGGCAATTTATATGATAGAATTGTATATGGTTATGTAATTGATATGTTTGAATTTAATATATTTGGATATAATGCTCCTATATTTAATATTGCAGATATATTTGTTACAGTAGGTATAATATTTTATACTATAATTTGCTTTTATAATGAGGTGAAAAATGGAAATAATAAGTAATGAAAATAATATAAGATTAGATAAGTTTTTAGCAAGTACTACCGATTTTAATAGAGCAAAAATACAAAAACTCATAAAGTTAGAATTAGTAACAGTAAATGGAAAACATAGTAAAAATAATTACTCAGTAAAAGAACATGATGTAATTGAAATTAAGAATATACAAAAAGAAAGTAGTAATTTAGAAAAATATAATATTGATTTAAATATTGTTTTTGAAGATGAACACTTAATAGTTGTAAATAAACCATCAAATTTAGTTGTTCATCCTGCAAATGGTCATCAAAATGACACATTAGTTAATGCTTTAATAAATTACAATAATTGTTTTTCCTCATTTGAAAGCGATAGACCAGGAATTGTTCATAGAATAGATAAAGATACAAGCGGTCTTTTAATTGTTGCAAAAAATGAAAAAACAGTGACGTTACTTAGTGAAATGATTAAAGAAAAAAAAGTTACTAGAAAGTATCTAGCACTTGTTCATGGAGTTATCAAACATTCAACTGGTACAATTGATGCCCCAATTGGTAGAAATATAGCAAATAGAAAAGCTTACGAGGTAACATCAGTTAATAGTAAAAATGCAGTTACACATTTTAAAGTTTTAGAAAATTATGATGATGCTACTTTAATAGAATGTAAACTTGAAACTGGTAGAACTCATCAAATTAGAGTGCATATGAAATACATTAATCATCCAATAGTAAATGATAGCGTTTATGGACGTAAAAAAATCATAGATAACTATGGTCAAATGCTTCATGCTTATAAATTATCATTTATTCATCCAATTACAAACGAGCAATTAAATTTAACTGCAAAGCCAGAAAAACGCTTTACCGAAATTTTAGATAGTTTTAGGGATTTAAAAGATAAATAGAAACTGAGAGAATTGTTGTAAATAATGTCCAAATCATATAAGGTATTAAAGATAAGGAAAGTTTGTAATTAATTTTTCTAATTTCTATAAAAAGATTGATTGATGTTAAAAAAGTTATTAAAGAAACTACATACCCAAAAAATAAACTATTAAATATAAAAAATATTATTGAAAAAGATTGATTAAAAATATAGTTTATAATTATAATAGATTTAAGTTTTTTATTAAGTGAATTTTTTTCAATAATTTTAAAAATTACATATGCAATTATAAAATAAATAATTGTCCAAATTATTCCAAATAAATAACCAGGTGGAGCAAATTTAGGTAGTATAATTTTATCATAAAGAGAAGTATCTTGTGTTAAAATTGAATTTAAAAACCAAGGTAATAAAATTAAAATATACAATATTACTTTTTTCATAAAAATCCTTTCTTATGTTAAATGTTATATTAATAGTATGTCAAAAAATAAAAAAATATTATAGGAGAATTTTATTCATGTTGAAAATATTGAAGTAGGTAATTCATTATCACTTAGTTTATTTCACCATTTTATAGTTAATCAAAATTATAATACTATTTTAATACATGGTGTAAAAGATGAAGTTTGGCTTGAAAATATTAATAGGCCATATAAGATTATTCGAATTGTACAACACAGGATTTTTAATAATTATCAATTTAAAGCTGATAATAAAAAGGTTTCTAATATAGTTTCAAAATTAAAAAGAAAGACTTTATCGTTTAATATAGACGTTTTAAATATTTTAATTAATTGTGATGAGGATGTTAATATTGAAAAACCAGAAAAACAAAATCAAATTTATATAAAAGTTAAAAATGCAAATGATATTTTATCAAATGATTTATTAAAAAAATGTTTTGAAATTGATAAATGTAATATGAAAGATACATTGACAGAAAAAGGAATTAAAGATGTAATTTCAAAAGAATTAAATGAACATTACAAAGTTCAAAATGAAAAATTTCAAAATACATTTAAATTAAAAACTTCTATATTTGCATTTTTATTTTCATTAATCTCTTTTTTAGTTTTTCAACTTCTTCCAAATATTAATATTGATCAATTAGTTATATCTAAAAATAATATTAATATATTTAAAATTATTAGTTCAATTTTTTATCATAACAATATTTTTGTATTATTAATTTTAGTAATAACATTAATTTACTTATCAGAAATTATTGAATCAGTATATAAAAGATATAAAGTAACTTTGATTATTTTTATTAGTATTATAATTTCATCTTTAATGACAATGACATTAACTCCAAATATTCCTTTTTATAGTTTAACACCAATAGTTTGCAGTTTTATTTCCGCATATATATTTTTTGGTATGCATTATAAAATATATTTTGTAAATACACTCAAAATGTTTTTATTACCTTCAATAATTGCAATAATAACAATTGTTCTTTTAGATAATAATTTATTTATTTTAGCAATAGGGGGACTTCTTGGAGGATTTCTTGGAGCAATGATTGGAGATATAAATTATGAAGAAAAGATTAAAAATAGATTAAATGGAATATTTTTAACAATTTTACTAGTTGGATTTTTATTGTTTTTATTATATATATACTAAATATTATTATTTGGTATTTTTTTCAATAAAAAAAGACATTACTGTCTTAATCTTCATCAAAAAAATTATTAAATTCTTTCAATTTTTTATCTAAACCCTCTATATTCGGAGTAGTAAATTCAAAAGTTTTATGAGCTTGTTCTTCAACTTCCTCATCTTCATTAGAATCAAAATTCAAATTATATTTTTTTAATATATCATCATAATTCACTTTTAAATCCTCAGATTCTTCAATTTTAGGTTCATTACTAATTTGTGGTTCTTTATTTATTTCAACTTTAGGTTGAATTTGTTTATTATCAGTTTTGATATCTATTTTATCAAAATTAAAATCTTTAAATTCTGGCACCTTTATATCCTCATTTGTAATTGATGTTTCATTTTTAGTATCTGCATTAATATTATTAACTAAATTAGTTTCATCAAGAGCTTTATCTAAACTATAATTTCTATCTAAATCATCATCTAAATCAATAAGTTTTAAAATTTCTTTAACCGAAGTTTGTCCTTGTAAAACTTTTTCAAAACCATCTTGAATCATAGTAGTAACTCCAGAAGAGTAAACTAATTTTCTTAAAACATCTTTATTATCATTATTAGAAATAGCAGTTCTAATTTTCTCATTTATAATTAAAACTTCATGGATAGGTATACGTCCTTTATAACCATTATTACATAGTTCACAACCATTAGGATAGTTAATAGCATTAACATCAATACCTAAAATCTTTTTAAATAAATCTTTTTCATATTCTGTAACTTGTTTTTCAATTTTACATTGATCACAAAGTTTACGAGCTAACTTTTGTGAAACAATTCCTTCTAATGCACTAGCAAGTAAAAATCTTTCAACATCCATATCAAGTAAACGTTCAATAGTATTAAGTGCATTATTAGTATGTAATGTAGATAATACTAAATGCCCTGTAATAGATGCACGAACCGCAATTTTTGCAGTTTCACTATCACGAATTTCCCCAATCATTACAATATCTGGATCTTGACGTAAAATAGACCTTAAAACTTTTGCAAAATCCAAACCAATTTCACTATTAACTTGAATTTGGTTTATTCCAGAAATACCCATTTCAACAGGATCTTCAACTGTAATAATATTTACATCAGGTTTATTTAAACCTTGTAAAGTTGAATATACAGTAGTAGATTTACCAGAACCAGTGGCACCAGTTACTAAAATAATTCCATTTGGATTTTGTTGTAATTTATACATTTTTTCTAAATTTTTAGCACTAAACCCTAGAGTTTCAATCCCATTATTACTCATAGAAAAGTCTAAAATACGAATAACAATTTTTTCTCCTAAATGAGTAGGAATACAAGAAACACGAAGATCAACATCTTTATTTTTAATATTACTTTTAATAGCGCCATCTTGTGGAAGACGAGTTTCAGTAATATTCATTCCAGCCATAATTTTAACTCTTGTAATTAAATTCTTTTTAACTTCTACTGGAACAGTCGCATATTCAGTTAAAGCACCATCTATACGAATTCTAATTTTTAGTATATCTTCATGAGGATCAAAGTGAATATCACTTGCTCCCTTAGAAGATGCATCATAAATAATTTCATTAACTATTTCAACAATAGGTAATTTTTCATAATCAAAAACTCTTAGCATAAAACCTCACAATTCTTTTTTATTCCCCCTAGTATTTACACTATAAATATTATATAATAGTTTCATGGTAATATCAAGTAGGGAGGACATATGAAAAACAAAAAAGGTTTTTTTACTATTGAAATGCTTGTTACTTCAACGATAATTGCATCATTTTTAATAATTATTTATTATCAAGTATATTCTATATTAAATCAATATGAAAAACGCTCAAATTATAATACAATAGATGGATTATATGCTGCTAATAATGTTAGAAATTTTTTAAGACAAAATGAATTATCTATATTAAAAGGTATTGTAGAAGCTAATAAATATGTAGATTTAACTGATTGCTCATTTATATCAAATAATTCCTATTGTAATACATTATTCAACAATTTAGATATAAAACAAGCAATATTAACAAATTATAATATAACAAATTTAAAAGATTTTAATTATTTAAATGATTTTGATCCACTTATGAAAGCATTTATAAATAGTATTACAATAATTGAATCTTCAGAATATAGAATTATAGTTTATTTAAACGATGGCTCTATTTCAACAATAAAGGTAAGGTGATAATATGAAAAATAATAAAGGTTACTTATTATATGAGATGATAATTTCATTTACTCTTATGTCATTAATTTCTGTATTTATGATAACTACTATCATAAATATACAAAAAAATAGTAATAATTTAATGGTTAAAGTTGTTTTAGAAACCAATAAAGCTTCCTTAACTAAAATGATTTCTAACGATTTAATTAATGATAAGCTTATTTCTCTTAAAAAAATTAATACTACATCTTATAAATTTATTTATGAAAATAAAGGAGAGGTAATTTTATCAATTGACTATAATAATAATATTTTTAATTACGATGGTTATAGTAAGAAATTAGAACATGATAGTTATTTTGAAGAAAGTACAATTATTACAACGCAGACTGACTCTTTAGTTGATATAAATAAAAATAATAGTATTTTAACTATAGACATTCCAATTTTACATGAAGATTTATATGATGATTATGGAATTCATATTGTACATCAATTTGATAATAGATTATATGATATAGTAGCTACTAATCCAGAGATTTTTATTGATAAATTAAAGCAAAAAACTGTTTCAAGTGGAGATGGTCTTTATGCTAATACTCCAAAAACTAATGATTATACATTTAAGGGTAAAAATCCTAATAATTTTGTAGATTATAATGGTTATTTATGGAGAATTTTAAATATTGGTGGCTCTAAAACAAGTGAAGAAAAAAATTCAATTAAATTAGTATTTTATGGTCGCAAAAATGGAAGTGGTGGATCGATTGAAAATATGAGTATTGGTAATTCTATCTATAATTTATCAAACTTAAATAATGCCTATGAAGTAAGCGAAATTAAAAATATACTAAATAAATGGTTTGATTCTAACATTAAAAATAATTATTCTATCTTAAAAACGAATCTTTGTATTGGATTAATTGATACTTCTAGTAATTTAAATATTTCAAATTTTACTACTAATGAATGTAATGAAAAAACTACATTATCTTATAATATTGGACTTATTCAACCAAGTGATTTTATGCTTGCATCAACAAATACCTTTTGCATAGGTATAAATAATATTAATTGCAAGAACGATAATTTTCTTGCGGTAAAACAAACTTTAAATGCATTTACTCAAATTGGGAATATTGATAGTCAATATTTATATAAAATTGTATTAAATAACGATACTTTATCTAGCATTAAGCTTACAACTTTGAATAATAATGATAGTATTGTTACTGAAAATATGAGTATAATCCCTACTATTTATCTTGATAAAAACACTTTATTTAAAGGTGGAAATGGTAGTTATGAATATCCATATAAAATTGGATAATAAAATAAACTTATTCTAAAAGTGTAAGTTTTTCTTTTTTGCAAAATATGGTAAAATAATTATAGGTGATTAATATGGGAAATATCAAAATAATGGATGAAAATCTTTCTAACAAAATAAATGCTGGAGAAGTAATAGAAAAATGCAGTTCTATAGTAAAAGAACTTGTTGAAAATAGTATAGATGCTGGTGCTAAAAATATTTCGATAGAACTTGTAAGTGGTGGATTAAATGAAATAAAAGTTATAGATGATGCCTGTGGAATGGATAACGAAGATGCTAAACTTGCTTTTTTTAAACATTCATCTAGCAAACTTACAACTTATGAAGATTTATATAGAATAAATACGATGGGTTTTAGAGGAGAGGCACTTCCATCTATTGCTTCTGTTTCAAGTACAGTTTTAGAAACATATGATGGGAAAAATGGTATAAAACTTCATTATAAAGGTGGTATTTTATTATCTGAAGAAGTTATAACCAAACAACAAGGTACAACTATAACTATAAGAAATCTTTTTTATAATACTCCAGCAAGGCTTAAACATTTATCCTCTTCTTATTCAGAAGTTGCCAATATTGCTTCATTTGTACAAAAAATATCTTTAACTAATTGTCATATTGCATTTAAAATAATTAATGATGGGAAAGTAATATTTAACACTAGTGGAACTAATGATTTGCTTAAAGTAATTAATCAAATATATGGCCTTAAAATTACTAAGGATATGATTTATATTAAAAATTGTGATAATGATTTTAATATTGAAGGCTATATTTCAAATCCTACAACAGTTAAAAACAATAGACGTCATATGAATGTTTTTGTTAATAATAGAATAATTAGAAATAATGAAATTAATAGATGTATTATTGATGCTTATCACACACATATTATGCACAATCAATTTCCAATTATAATATTAAAAATTGATGTTGATCCACATTTAATAGATGTAAATATTCATCCTAATAAAATGGAAGTTAAATTTAGTAAAATCGATGAACTTAAAACATTAATTTTAGAAACAATCAAATCTAAATTATTAAAAGAAGATTTAGTTAAAAAAATAGATTTAACACCAAAGGTTGACTATGAAAAAATAGAACTAGCTTTGGATTTTATCGGTGAAAAAACAGAAAAAGATTTAAAAGAAACACAAAATTTTAATGATATAGAATTTATTAAATCTAATTTTGATGAAGAAGAAAAAAATGAAAGTCGTGAATTTCCAAATTTATATGTTGCAGGTATTGTATTTGGTACTTATTTAATTTGTCAAAATGAAATTGGAATGTATTTAATAGATATACATGCTGCAAAAGAGAGAGTTAATTATGAAAATATAATGAATCAATTAGTAAATAAAACTTATAATAAAGTTTCTATGATTGCTCCTCTTACTTTAGAGCTTACTAATAGTGAGAGTATAATTTTGCAAAATAATTTAGAATTTTTGAATAATCTTGGATTTGAAATTGAAGAATTTGGTTTTAGAACTTTTGTTGTAAAATCTCACCCAACTTGGATATATGGTAATATAAGTGAAAAAATAAAAAAGACAATTGAACTTGTAATAAAATTTGAAAATAATTTTGATGTAGTTAAATTTAATGAAGAAATTGCTATTAATATGTCCTGTAAAATGAGTATAAAAGCCAATACTGATGTAAGTATTGAAGAAGGTAATGATCTAATTAAAGATTTAAAGACATTAAAAAATCCATATAATTGTCCACATGGTAGACCAACAATAATTAGTTTTACAAAATATGAACTTGAAAAAATGTTTAAAAGAGCTTTATAATTTTAGAAATTTTTATAAATTCATTGATAATATTATAAAATTCGTTTATTATTAGTAGTGGAGGGGATAAAAATGATTTTTCCATCAATAGATAAATTATTAACAAAAGTAGATTCAAAATATAAACTTGTTCATGTAGCTTCTAAGCGTGCTAAACAAATGGATGCAACAAATTTATATCAAATGAAAGAAAATGAGTACAAACATAAAAAAAGTGTAGGTAGAGCATTAGAAGAACTTGATAATGGACTTATTGAAATAGTTAATGAATAAAAGATAGGTTTTCCTATTTTTTTTGTATAATTTTTCCAAAATGAGTAAATTATATAAATGGTGATAATATGTTTGAATCTTATAAGTTAACTAATAATATTTTGTATCTAAATATAAGTATGGATATGGAATTTAGTATTGATTTTGATAAAATTTCTAAAAAAAAGAGCGAATTTGTTACAAAAATTATTGATTTTATTAAATTAAACAATATTAAATTTAAGAATCAAAAAATTGCTATTGTATCTGGAGGTATTGTTATTGCTACATTTCTAATACCAATATCAAATTTTTATAACAATGATATTACAAATATAAATAAATCTTCTAATATTTATGAAAAATACTTTTATGTAAATGAAGAATCTATATTTAATAATCAGACAAATGATTCAAATAGTGTTATTGAAAATATCATAAATGAAGAAAATGTAATTAAAGAAAAAGAGGAAGTAGAAAAAATACCAGATAATTCTAATATAAATACTGTAACTTCTAATAATCCTAATAAAAATACATCTACTAGTAATAATAATTCAAATAATAATGAAAATAATAATACAACTACAACAAAACCACCCGAAAAAGAAGTAATAGAAGAAACTTATGATTATAAAATAACATTACATCGTAGTAATGGACAAATAATAGAAATGGAACTTGAAGATTATGTAATTGGAGTAGTAGGTGCTGAAATGCCAGCTTCTTTCAACATAGAAGCTTTAAAAGCTCAAGCAATACTTGCAAGAACTTATGCAATTAAAACCTTAGAAACTGGTAAAAAGCTAACAGATACCACGATAAAACAAGTATATAAAGATAATAAAGAACTTAATACAATGTGGGGCAGTAGTTATAATACTTATTACAATAAAATTAAATCTTCTGTAACAAGTACAAAAGGATTAGTTGTAATTTATAATAATCAATTAATTGATGCTGTTTATCATTCAACTAGTAATGGTAGAACCGAAAATCCAGTATATGTATGGGGATATGATATTCCATATTTACAATCTGTTTCTTCAACTTATGATGAAGTAGCAACTTCTTATTACCGCGAAACAACAAGGGATTTTAATATATTATCTACAATTTTTGGCATAAATTTTAATAGTGATACTATTATTGAAGTTATTGATTATACATCAAGTGGAGCAGTAAACAAAATTAATATTGGTGGAAAAATTTATACAGGAAAAGAAATTAGAGAAATTTTAGGTTTAAGGTCTACCGATTTTAAATTTATATTGCAAGATTCAGGTTATATAATATCTACAAAAGGTTATGGACATGGTGTGGGAATGAGTCAATATGGTGCTAATGGGATGGCCAAAAGTGGATCTACATATACTCAAATATTAAATCATTATTATACTAATGTAAAAATAGTTCAAAATTCATAATGGAAAATTATATATTTATAATTTTTGGAGTCATTTCCACTAGAATAATGATTTCAGTTATTTCTTTTTATAGAATAAAATATTTAAATAGCAAAAAATATTTAACTTTATTTTTAATAGCTTTTATAGAAGGTCTTTGTTGGTTGATATTCACAAAAACAATTATTAATACTGAAGATGTAACATTAATTTTGTCATTTATTTTAGGATATATGTTAGGTAATTATTTGGGTATTTGGTTATTAGATATATTTAGTAAAAATTTATATTGTATTAGAATTTTTATTAATCAAAAAAATAATAATCTAATTAAAAAAATATATGATGTAGGATTTAAATGTGTTGTTATAGAATCTAATGGTTTTTTCTCAAAAAATTATTTGGTAATTGTTTATACTAGTAGCAAAAATTACCAAATATTAAAGGCAATTATTGACGAAGACATAAAACAAGATAATGATACTGTATTTATTTCAACAACGTCAGTAATAAGTTATGATAATATAGTTAGTTTATAGGTGAAATATGGAAATTTTAATATCAAGTTTAATAATATTAATAGCAAGAATTGTAGATGTTTCTTTAGGTACTTTACGAACAATTTTACAAGTTAAAGGATTTAAATTAATAGTTTTAATAGTTGCTTTTGTTGAAATATCTGTTTGGTTTTTAGTAGCAAGAGATTTACTTAGTAGTGATTCTTTAAATGTTTTTAATGCACTTGCTTATGCATTAGGATTTAGTATTGGTAGTGTACTTGGAGGAATAATTGAAGAAAAAATAGGAATTGGAAAATTATCTATACAAGTTATTATAAATATTAATAAAAAAGAAATTATAAAATTACTTAGAAAATCAGGTTTTGGTGTTTCAGTTATAAAATGTGAAGGACAGGTAAGTGAAAAATATATGCTTTTTCTTGAAATAAATAGAAAAAGCAGTAAAGAAGTTATGAAAATTATTAAAGATTTTGATAAAAGTGCATTTATAACAACTCAAGAATCAAAAAATGTAATAAATGGATATTTTAAAGTTAAAAAAACAAGTTGATTAAATTATAAATTAATTTTAAATATTTAAATTATAGCGTATATTATTGTTATATGTGTATATAATATAAATACAATAATACTTATATTGATTTATATCAATGTAAATAGTATTATTGTATTACTAGAGGGTTTTATCCTTTGCTGGTTTACAATTGGATTACGATTTAACGATTAAGCGTGCTGTATGTACGCCGTGCCAATTGAAAAAGAGTCTTATGGCTCTTTTTTTATTGTGTTTATATAGAATCACATAATAAAAAATTGTAAATTAAAACCCTTATAAAATAAGGGCTGAAAATCAAATTGGTGCCTCCAGCGTTTACCTTTTGAACTCATCAATGCTCGTTGACTAGGTCAATTATACTACACTTTTTTGATAAAGTCGATACTATTACTAGTACAATTTTTTTACATTTTTTAGCACATTTTTCTGACACAGTATTTTTACACAGGTCCTGCTCAAAGTTAACAAGGAGATTCAAAGGTATTGTAGAAATACACTTTTTCTTATATTAAATAAAAAATTTCATCTATTTAATTAGATGAAACAATTATATTTCGATAAACTCTGCCAAATTGTGACGGAGTTCGAGTAAATTCACTATGGTGGAGCTGAGGGGAATTGAACCCCTGTCCAAAAATACTCACTTATAAAAATACTACAAGTTTAGTTTATTGATAAATTCATTATACTAGTCAACAAACAACACTAACATAATATAACTTAAATAAAGTTCATTATATTTCTTTAAGTTAAAATATAATATATCCTATTAAATATTAACCCTAATTATTAGACATAGGAATTCTAATAAAAGAGTTGCTTTTATATGCTAATTAAGCAAAAGCTGGAGTAGCAAAACCTCCAAAAAGGTTAGCTACTGCGTTTTTAATTTTTCCGTTTAAATTTAAAAAGTTTAACGTACTACTACGACTTGCATTTTTATAATGATATATTCCTGTCGAAGCCAAGACAGCCCCATATAAAAATTATAAACCAAATATACAATAAAAGCAACTGGTATTTTTAGGTTTTTGTTTACTTATATTCTTTTTTCATTTAAACTTAAACTAAAGGAGAATCTAATGAAGAAAGAATATAAAAATATTAAAAGGCAATATGTAAATAATGAATTGCTCACTTTATAAATGATAAAATTTGTTGGCTTTAATGATACAAAAATAAATAAAAGAGAGAAATCTTTAGAAAAAATTAAAATTAAAAAATTTAGTATATTTAGATAAATAACAGGATTGTCTTATAGATTAAATAAACAAATTAATTTATATCCTAAAAATTTTAAATCCCTTGGAGTTGATAAAAAAATAAAAAATTAATAAACATTTTAACTTTAAATGTTTTATTTCATGAATTAGAATATTTAAATCAATATTATAAATATGATATAAAAGGGGATTTAGTAAATGAACAATTGGTAAAAAAAGAAATAGAAAATAATACATATATTAATTCAAAAAGTTATACTGAATATAGTGCTATTATAATAGGTTATGCTAAAACTTGTGTTTTTGCTTATAAATATTTAAAAGGTAGAGATAATAATTTTTTAATATATAAAGATATTATTAAACAAGGATTACAATATTTATTAGATGAAAGATTTTATGAATTAATTGATAAATCTTTAATTAATGCTACTGATAATAAATTTTTAATATGTGATAAAAAAGAATTAAAAAAAGAAATTAGATTAATTTCATTAAATGATGATTCTTATTATAATTACTGTAGAATATTTTTAATAAATATTAATGAAGATATTTAAGTATTTATCCCGTACTTTTTTAAAGTAGTTTAATAAACTATTTTAGGAGGTTTTATGGAAAATAAAAATTTATATGATGAAAATGAAGCTATTATAAAAGGGACAGTATTTAAAGACTTTTATAAACCTTATAAAAATTATACTGGTTATACACTTCCAGCAAATAATGAGCAACAATCGCTTTTAAATGAAATTAGTAAATATGAATTTATGCTTTTAGATTTAAGGTTTGCTCTTATATTAGACCCTAATAATAAAGAGTATTTAGTATTGTATGATAAGTATTTTAAAAATTATTTACTTGCTACTGATAATTATGAAAAAAAGTATGGAAAATTAAATGCGTATGGGATTAATTTACAATCTGATGAATATAGTTGGATTAATGATCCTTGGACTTGGGAGGTTTTATAATGTGGAAATATGAAAAAAAATTACAGTATCCTGTTGATGTAAAAAATAAAGATTTAAAAATTGCTAAAATATTATATGATGGTCTTGGTGGACCTGATGGAGAATTAGGGGCTTCACTTAGATATCTTCAACAAAGATATACTATGCCAGATAATAAAGGTAAAGCACTTTTAACTGATATTGGTACAGAAGAAATTAATCATATAGAAATTATTAGCACACTTATTCATCAACTTACAAAAGATGCTACTATTGATGAGATTAAAGAAGCTGATTTTTCTTCTAATTTTTCTAAACATGGTCTTGGAATTTACCCATCTGATTCAAGCGGAAATCCTTTTACAGCAGCAACAATAGGTATAACAGGTGATTACTTAGCAGATCTTGTAGAAGATATGGCTGCAGAACAAAAAGCACGTGCAGGATATGAGCATATGATGTCACTTACTAAAGATAAAGATGTTTTAGGACCATTAGCTTTTCTTCGTGAACGTGAAGTTGTTCATTTTGAAAGATTTAAAGAACTATATGAATACTATTTAAATCAAAAACAAAATAAACAACCAAAGTAAAAACTTTAAAAATTCTTAAAAATCTTTTTAGACTGTTGAATTAAAAACAAAATTGTTAAAGAATGATATTATGTTAAATTTTGAATATTTATCAATGTACTTATTATATATAGTTGTTTTTTTAACGCTACTTTGTTATATTAATATTACATCAAGGAGGTTTTATGAAAGTTGGGGTTATTTCTGATGTTCATGGTAATTTAATTGCATTAAATGCAGTTATCAAAGATTTAGAAAAAAAGCAAGTTAATGAAATTTGGAATCTTGGGGATAATATTCCTAAGTATACAAATCCTAAAGAAGTTATGGATTTTGCTAAAAATGATTGTACTAATATAGTAAAAGGCAATGGTGAAAATAGTGTATACAATAATCCTGCATATACATATACAAGGGATTTACTTGGAATAAATATGTTAAATTATATAGGAAATTTACCTAATTATATTGATATAAAAAAGGGTGATAATTTGATTAGAATGTTTCATTCATCTCCTTATAGTTTTGAACATAAATATATAGATAAAAAATATACTAAAGGAACTTATTATGAAGATAAAACAATTACAGATTTTGATAAAATGTTTGAAAATACAAGTTTCTTAAAGAATAAAAAAGAAATAATAAAACCAAATATAGTTTTATCAGGACATACACATGTTGCTATGGCTGAAAAAAATAATAATAAAATTTTAATTAATCCGGGTAGTGTAGGAGAACCAGTTATTTTTTATAAAAAAAATGAAAAAATAAAAGATGTTATAGGAAATTATATTACTTATGCAATATTAGTTTTTATAGATAATGAAATGACAAATTATTCAATAGAGTACATAGATTATACTAAAATTATAAATTCAGTTAGAAATAAAATACTTATATCTGATATGGCTACCAAAAAAACAATGGCTAATAAACTAGAAGAGTCACAAAAACATTTCCAAAGGAGTAAATAATGGAAGCTAATGCAAGTAAAAAGAATGATTTGTTTCGCTTTTATAATGAACTTGACGAAGAACATAAAAAAGAACTAACAAAGCAAATAAATACTATTGATTTTAATTTCATGGATAAATTATATCAAAATTCATTCACTGATGAAATTATAGATATTAAAAATATAAAACCTTTAAATTATGTAAATAGCATGCATATAAATGATAAATATAAATATAAATTGGAGGGAAAAAAAATAGTAGAAAATAGTAATTATTCAATTGTTCTTTTAGCAGGAGGTATCGGGTCTAGACTTATGCATTTTGCTCCCAAAGGAACTTTCATGCTTGATATAAAAGGAGAGAAAATAAGCATCTTTGAATTGTTAATAAACAGGGTCAAAAATTGTTGTAAAGCATCTAAAACTAAAATTCCTATATATATAATGACTAGTATTGATAATCATATAGAAACAAAACAA
>JBKDZI010000010.1:0-5479 GCA_047971215.1 Bacilli bacterium
GTAATAACTTAACTAGTGTTACAATCCCTAATTCTGTTACTTCTATTGGAAATTCTGCCTTTCATGATAATAACTTAACTAGCGTTACAATACAAGGAAAATCATCAGAAACTGATTTTACAAGTTTAGGAATTAATTGGCATGGAGGATGTACAAATATAATTTATGAAGGATAAAAATTTATCTTAATTTAATCAAAAAATAGTTAGCTTTATAAATACTTGGAATTTGTAAAAACTTTGTGTAAAGTATAAATCCTTCCGTGGTTATATAGAAATATAAAATCAAGAAGGATTTTTTCATTAAAAATTAAAAATGATAAAGATATGAAAGATTTTTGTAATGATTTAAAAACTATATATATAGAAAAAGTAGGATATTAACAATTATAAAATGTTAAAGTAAAATGAAATGATAAATATCCAATAGCTTTGAAAAGTTGAGAATAAAACTGGCACACAGCATACCCAACTTTTAGTTATTCAAAATCAGTAAAAAAGGTAGTGTACACAATAAATACAAATCAATCTTTAAATTGCTTATTTAGAAACGATACTAAAATAAAAACAGTATTTTCAAGTAACCAGGCTTTAATAAAATATTTGGATTTGATAACACAAAATATAACAAAAAAGCGGACTGAAAGATATGGAAATTGGGATCAAGTTTTAGGAAAATGTTCAATTATATTTGAAAGAAGAGTTTAGTTGTTTAAAAATTTAATATTCAATTACTTTTTGTTAAAAAGCATATTTAAATTATATTTAACAAAAGTAACTGAAAAAAGAAGCAATATATTATATCATGTATAATTTAACATATAAACAATTAAAATACAATTTGTATTAAAGTTGTTTATATTTTATAATAAATTTATCTCAAAAGAAAAAATGATTACCCTTGCAAGGCAATCATTATTATTTCCGATAATCAATTCCATATATGGAATTGGTGAATTATCCACATATTTCATTTTAGCAGAATTAAAAGATGTTACTAGGTTTAATAACGTAAAACAGTTAAATGCTTATTGTGGACTTGGTCTAGGTAAGTCTATAAATTATCATGGACATATTTCTAAAAGTGGTAATAAATATGCGAGAAATTTCAAAAAAAGTAATAACTTTCTCGCTTTTCGTGTTGAGTTAATATTTTTAAAATAGCTATTGACAAAACTTAGATAGTCATAGTTTGACCATTTATACAGATTTATTCACACTTTCATAATAATATTCAATTAGAAAAGAGATTAAATTTCTCAATCTTTATTACCATAGGTTAGTAACTTTGCACAAAGTTTTTAATATCCTTATCACTTTTTATTTTCAAATAATTTAAGTAATAAAAAAGAAGCAATTTTAATTTTGCTTCTAATAGTATTATTTATTTTACTTTTTCTTCAATTCTTAGTAATCTATTATATTTACTAACTCTATCACTTCTAGATAATGAACCAGTTTTTATTTGACCCAGATCTAAACCAACAGCAAAATCAGCAATATAATGATCTTCAGTTTCTCCACTTCTATGAGAAATGATTGTATTATAATTATTGTCTTTAGCAAGTTTAATAGTCCTTAAAGTTTCTGTTACTGTACCAATTTGATTAACTTTTAATAAAATTGCATTAGCAACACCTTTTTCAATACCTTCTTTTAAGATTTTTTCATTTGTAACAAATAAATCATCTCCAACAAGTTGAATTTTTTTACCAATTCTATCGGTTAATAATTTAAATCCATCCCAATCGTTTTCATCAAGACCATCTTCAATAGATATAATAGGATATTTACTTACTAATTCTTCATAGAAATCAACCATCTGCTCAGTAGTTAATTTTTTATTTTCTCCAGCTAAATTATATATACCATCTTCAAAAAATTCACTAGCTGCAACATCCATAGCAAGTTCTACATCAGTACCAGGAGTATACCCAGCCTTTTTAATAGCAGTCATTATTAAATCTAATGCTTGCGTATTGCTTTTTAAATTTGGAGCAAATCCGCCTTCATCTCCAACAGAGGTATTATAACCATTAGCTTTTAATACTTTTGCTAGATTATGAAAAATTTCAGCACCAATTCTAAGCATTTCTTTAAATGAATCAGCTTTTGGCATAATCATAAATTCTTGGAAATCAACATTGTTATCAGCATGTGAACCACCATTTATAATGTTCATCATAGGTCTAGGTAAAGTTTTTCCATTTCCCAAATATTCATATAAGTCAACTTGTTTATCTAAACTAGCGGCACGCAATACAGCAAGTGAACAACCAAGTATAGCATTTGCTCCTAAATTATTTTTGTGTTCAGTAGCATCAAGATTAATCATCATATTATCAATTTTCTCTTGATCTGTAACTTCCATTCCAATTAATTTGGGTTTAATAATATTTAATACATTATTAACAGCTTTTTCTACACCTTTACCCATGTATCTTTCATCATTATCACGAAGTTCTAATGCTTCTTTACTACCAGTTGATGCTCCACTTGGGACACTGGCAATAGAAACGTTTCCATTAGAGGTTAAAATTTCTACTTCAACTGTTGGATTACCTCTAGAATCTAAAATTTCTCTAGCCTTTACATCTTTAATTAAACTCATTTTCAAGCTCCTTTACTATTTGTTTAAAATATATACCACGCTCTTCATAAGAATCAAAAGCATCCCACGATGCAAATCCTGGAGATAATAATATTAAATCACCATTATCAGCAGTTTTAAAAGCTTTAATTATTGCTTCTTTAATAGAATTACAAGATATACATTCTATATTTATTTTATCACATTCTTCTTTGATTTTACTAGTTACATTACCAAAGCTAATTACTTTTTTACAATCTTTTACAACAGAGTCAATATTATATTCTTCATTTCTATCTAATCCACCTAAAAGTAAAATTATATTACCATCTAATGCATTAACTGCCATTTTACTAGAAGTCATATTTGTGGATTTTGAATCGTTTATAAATTTAATACCATTTATAACAGATATAAGCTCAAGCCTATGCTTAACACCTTTAAAAAGACAAATTGTATTAGAAATTATATCATTTGAAATATTAAGTTCTTTTGCAATTATTACGCAAGCCATAATATTTTCATAATTGTGCTTTCCAACTATTTTTAGCTTATCTAAATTGATTATTTTCTCTTTTTTATACCAAATAAAATTATCCTTTACATAAGATAAACAAGATTCATCATTCATTGAAAAATATTTTTTATTTGAATTAATTTTATTTACAACGTCCATTGCTTCCTTATTATCTTTATTTATAATAGCAAGCTCATCACTAGTATGATTATTAAAAACTCTTGCCTTATTATATTTATAATGGTCATAGTCTTTAAAAAAATCTAAATGTGTTTGATAAATATTTAAAAGTACACTTATATTACTTTTGAAATCAAACATATTTGTTAATTGATGAGAAGAAACTTCTACAATAACAATATCTTTATCTTTTACTTCATCTACAATATTTATTAAAGAGTATCCAATATTACCAGTTAAAAAAACTTTTTTTGTACCTTGTTTTAATATTTCATAAAGTAAAGCACATGTAGTAGTCTTACCATTTGATCCTGTAATTGTAATATATGTAACATCTTTGTTTATTAAAGAATAAGCTATTTCTACTTCATTTACAACAGGAATATCTTTTTTTTCACAAAAAGAGACATATTTATGAGTTAATGGAACTCCTGGATTTTTAACAAGTATATCAATATGTTCTAAAATATTAATTGGTTCATTACCTAAAATTAAAGTAACACCTAAATTTTTTAATTTTTTAATTTGATGTTTGTCATGTTTATCTTTACATTTAATATCAACTAATGTAACTTTATTATTTTTACTTAAAACCTTTGCACTAGCAAATCCGCTTTTACCAAAACCTAAAATAACTATATTTTTATTTTCATACATAAAATCACCTCTACTTATATTATATAACTAAAAGAAGAAAAATTAAAAAAAGTAGTTTTTCTTCTTTTTAAATCTACTGAGTTTTCAATTTCAAAAATTTCTAATAGAGCATGATTAACTAAATATATTAAATAATTATGACATTATTGTTTTTATTTTTTGTAAAATTTTAAATTTATTGTAGTTAATAAAAAATTATTTTTATATTTAACATAAAGTTTGAAGATA
This sequence comes from Bacilli bacterium, assembly GCA_047971215.1. Taxonomy (GTDB): domain Bacteria; phylum Bacillota_I; class Bacilli_A; order RF39; family JBKDZI01; genus JBKDZI01. The sequence goes on from JBKDZI010000010.1 coordinate 4,172, forward strand.
TATTATTTTCAAGTTTTATTTTTTCTAACTCTACAAGAGATTTATATATTTATTATTCATAACACTTACTTCTCTTATGGAATTTATATTATTATTTACCTTTTAAAGTCAAGACAAGTTCTATTTTTTAAATAATATAAATTTATTTAGTTTTATTCATGATTTTTTTATTTTCAAAATAATCTATAGCTGCTGTAGTCATAAGCTGTGCAAGTCTAGTTTGATAATCTTCTTGTTGTAAAAGTTTTCTTTCATTGGCATTACTTAAAAATCCAACTTCAATTAATATTCCAGGTTTTCTTACTATTTTATACATATATAAGTCTGTAATCTTTTTGACATTTTTATCTCTAACACTTACATTAATTCTTTCATTAAAAATTTTTTGAAATGTTTTAGCAATTTTTTTATTTTCATCATTAATTGGATAATAAAAGGACTGCGCTCCATGATATGATGTATTAATTGATGAATTTAAATGAATTGATAAATATAAATCTGGATTAGAATTATTTATCATTTTAACTCTTTTATATAAATCACTACGTTTTCTTTGTGGATCACCATTTCCAGCTAAATCTTTGTCATTTTCTCTAGTTAAATACACTGTTGCTCCTTGTTTAATTAATTCTTCTTTTAATTTATAAACTATAGCTAGATTTATATCCTTCTCATAAATATTTATATATATACTACCTGGATCTGGACTACCATGTCCTGCATCTAAAAATATAATTTTATCTTTAAGAGGTAAATAAAAAATGAAGGCATCAACTTGCTTCATAAAAATGAAACAAATAGCAAACAATATTAGTATTTTATATTTTTTCATGAAATCACCTAATTAACATTATGCATTATAAAATTAAAATTGAATAAAAAATAATGTAAAAAAAGTTGTATAGGTATAGATAATTATTGTTTGATTATATTATAAAATATATACTATACTTACAAAATACTAAAAAAAGGAGGACTTATGTCAAAAGGATTATCTTTTCAATATTTGAATGAAAATGAATATAGAAAAAAAGAAAGTGCAGTAAAAAAATATAACAAACTAGCATATAAAACATTAGTAATGGATTTTTATCCTGAACTTAGAGCAGGGTATTTATTAGGGAAAGTAGTATCACAAAATACAAAATTAAAAACAATAGACTATGAATATGTATTACCAACAGATAAGTTGTTTACAAAAGTACATGGAGATTTAAAAGTACATTTTACATTTTATAAAGATCAAGATGTAATTTTCTTTAAAACAATATCACCAGAGCAGTTATTAAGTGAAGGACATGCAAGTGA
>JBKDZI010000011.1:0-14295 GCA_047971215.1 Bacilli bacterium
CCTGTCACGCAGGAGATCGCGGGTTCAAATCCCGTCGAGACCGCCATTGTTTGGTTTCATAGCTCAGTCGGTAGAGCAGAGGACTGAAAATCCTCGTGTCGGCAGTTCGATTCTGTCTGAAGCCACCAGTTAGTTTATAACTTAGTCTTACTAAGTTTTTTTAAAAGAAGCATGCACCCGTAGCTCAATTGGATAGAGCATTTGACTACGGATCAAAAGGTTATGGGTTCGACTCCTCTCGGGTGCGCCATTCTATTTTTTTTCGGGAAATAGCACAGCTTGGTAGTGCACTTGTTTTGGTACCAAGGGGTCGCTGGTTCGAATCCTGTTTTCCCGACCAGTTGATATTCAAACACTTATATTATAAGGGTTTTTATTATACAAAAGTTATTACGTATATTTACTTTTTAAAATAAAAGATAATTATGATATCAAAAAGTTTAAAAATAGCTATAAAGAAATTGTTGAATTATTGATTAGAATAAACTAAAATATAAATTAGACATTGTGATATAATTTGAATATTGAAAGGAAGTTATATGATAAATAAAATAAAAGGAAATATATATACATTTTTTGTCGGAATAATAATGGGAATTGCAAATATAATTCCTGGAGTTAGTGGAGGTACAATTGCTGTTGGACTTGGAATTTTTGATAAATTAATAACTTCAATAAATACATTTTTTAAAAATCCTAAGAAAACTTTACCATTTTTAATCCCCTTAGCTATGGGAATGATCGTAGGTATTTTAATATTTAGTGGTATTATTTCATTTAGTTTAGAAAACTATTCTTTTGCTACAAATATGTTTTTTGTAGGATTAGTAGTTAGTAGCATTCCTTTAATTATAAATGGTGCAAAAGATAAAAACTTTAAAAAAAAGCAGTATATATATACTATTATTGGTAGTTTAATAGTTATAATTTTAACAATATTAGAAAATAATGGTATTACAAATAGTTCTGAAAATAATGGTTATATTAAACTTTTAATTTCTGGTGCGATTGCATCTAGTTCAATGATTATTCCTGGAATTAGCGGTTCTTTTATGATGATATTACTTGGTATCTATGATGGATTATTAATAGCTATATCTACATTTAAAGATTGGTTATTAAATATTAGTGATACCGCATTATTAATTGATAGTTTAAAAGTAATAGCTCCTCTTGGAATTGGAATAGTAATTGGAATTATTTTAATTAGCAAACTTATAGAATTTTTATTTAAAAATTTCCAATCACAAACTTATTTAGTTATTTTAGGTTTGATATTTGGATCTATATTTTCAATTCTTGTAAGTAATGATACATATGCTTCTGGAATTAATTTTTTAACAATAATTATTGGAATAATAATGTTGGTATTAGGATATTTATTAGGTACAATATTTATAAAAAAAGATTCAAATTAATTTTTAGAATCTTTTTAATTTATACAAACAAAATTCAACAAACTTTTATTTTTAAAAATATTTATGTAAAGTTAGTACATATTATATATAAATAATAATACTTTATATTATTTAATATTTAATTAAATTTTAAAAATTAAAAATTTACAAAGAATTTAAATTTTGTTTGCAATTTAATAATAGTTAAGATATAATATGAGAACTATTACTAATTTGGGAGGTTTGTATGGATAAAAAAAAGATATTTTTAATAATAGGTATGTTTATTTTAATTTTTATTTTATGCTTTTTTGGATATAAAATGATTAATAAAAATGATAATGAAGTTATTGAAGATAAAATAACAATTGAGCAAATAATTAAAAATGATGAGCTTTCTTCATTTAAAGAATATGAAAAGAAAAAAGATAATTTAGATTATAATAAATTAATGAAACTCTCTATTGAAAGTTATTCTATTTTAATTTTTGAATATTTATTAGGAAAAAATAAAGATATAAGCATTATAGATAATTTAAATAGTGATACAGCAATGGAATTAACCATTAAAAAAGATTCTAAAAAATGCTTTGATATTTTGTATGCAAATGGATATTTATATGGTAATAAATTAATCTATAATGCAATGAAATCTGATAATAAATATTATTTAGAAAAATTACTTGCAAAAGATGTTGAAATCGATGATCAAACTCTTCAAATGATTAAAAATGATAGTAATTCTAAAGATAAACTTTATTCATTTTTAACAGATGAGAAAATTAGTGAAATTGAAGATATTTTAAATGGAGATATTACTGAAAATGATAATTCTTCAAATAATAGTAATAACAATAATTCAAATGATAATACTACTAATCCTAGTAAACCAAGTGAAATTACTAAACCTGAAAAACCTGAAGATAAAGTATATTTTGAAATAACTAATAAGCCATTAATTAATTCAAAAGCAAAAACAGTATATTCTTATTTACCTGAAATAAAAATTTTAGTAGATGGTACAAAAATAGAATATACAGTTAAAAATAAACCTGATTTTTTAAATTTTAATTATAATACAGGTGAACTTTATGGAGAGCCTTCTTATGATGATAAAGGGGAATATAAAAATATAATTATTACTGTTACTTCTGAAAATCAAACAGAAACGATTACTTTTGACTTAATTATTGAAAAATCAAATATGGAAGCTGCAATTGATAACGAAAATGCTTCAAATATAACTTATAATGATATTATAGACTATACAAAATATATAACAAACAAAAAACAAGAGAAATGTGAAAAAACTCTTAATGCAGTTTATAAAGATAACTATAAATCTTTTAAAATAGATGGTAGTAATTATGCTTGGTCATCATATTTATATTCAACAAGTGAAAATCATATTCCTATCTTATATCAAAATACAGCTGCATATGGTTTCTTTGGTGAATTTGAAAACTCTCCTTATTTTGTTACAGGAATTAAAATGTTTACAGATAGTAGTGGACCTACAATATACAATTCAACATTATTTGAAGATATAGTATATTTTTTAACTGAGGATTCTGATTTCTTTATGAGTGGTAAAACAGTATATTTAGGAACAAAAAATCATGAAGAAAGAAATTTAACTAATTATTTAGATGATAAAGATATTGAATATAATGTAACATTTACTTCATCAAGTTCAAATTTAGAAGAAGGTAATTTTGATTTAATAATTGCAATGAATACAGATAGAGAATTAGTAGAGGCTGCTAAGAAATATAGTAAGCCTATTATATCTATGTATAATAGAAATTGGCAATATGATTCAGGTACTTATACTATGTTTGATATAGAAAGTGCATGGTATGGAAATTTAACAGTTGATGATTATGGTACAATTGAAAAACATTGTGAATCTTTCATTAATGATGAAGGTGATACAAATGTAATGATAGATACTTTAATTAATAATAAATTAAATTTAACAAATATAGATGATTCTTGTAGTACAAATATTGGAAAAACTTCTTGTAACTTTAATGATTTAATGGACGATTCAGGATCAAGTTTAGAAGATTTAGTAACGGGAAAATTAGATTTTTATAGTTATAGACTTGAAGAATATAATTCTAAAGGTATAAACATATTTGATACAGACCAAGAAACTGCTAAAGTTATGATGCTTCTTGCTGATAAATTTAGAGAAGAAATAGTACTTCCAATGAGTCATACATTATCAGATAATAATAAATTTTATAGAGCATATTTTGCAGATGTATTAGTAAACTATTCTAGAGATACTAATGTAGCTCAACCTGATTTAGGTAATTTTAAATCAAAAGAAAAAGAGATAAATGAATTGCCTTTAGAAAATGCTACTGTAACGCTTACACCGTTTTCTAATTCAGAAATGCAAGTAACAGGTTATTATTTAAAACCAGGTCAAAAATTAATTGTTAGAAGAACTGATAATAGTAATACTTCTACAAGTTTACAATTTAATTTCCAAAGAAATGGTTCAAGTAGAATTTGGGATAAATGGTCTGCTTATAAACGTCCATTTAATATAACAAGTCCATCAATTACAATTGATAAAGGTGAGAAGTATGAATTATCTACTCCACATGGTGGTAATATTTATATAAATACAGGCTCAGCTGAAGATGATATTGATATTGTAATTGAGTTAGAAAATGTATTATCTTATCCAGTTTTAACTGATTTTTCTGATTCAAGTATTAATAAATATGTAAATGAGTTAAAAGTTACACCATTTAATTTTACTGACATTGATACACCATATGCAGCAATACACTCATTAACTGAATATATGATATCATCACTTTCTGAATATGATGATGATGCAGTAGCCTATCTTAATGATATAAAAGAATATTTAATTTTTGAAAATTATAGACAAGCAGGATATGAAAATAAGGAACTAGGAAGTCTTAATGAAAATATAACTAATTATTTTTTAAGTAATAACTTAACCGATTATAATAATAATGAAATTCATAAATTACCAACAAGACAACATATAAATGCTGATATAAAATCTAATTGTGGTAGTTTATGTAGTGGTAATCCATTTGATACTAGTATGCCTATAATTCCTACTGGTTGGGGAGAAAATCATGAAATGGGACATAATTTACAAACTGGATTATTAAAAATATATGGTGGTAGAACAAATGAAGTTTCTAATAATATTTTTCCATATAATGTAGCAAGAAAATCAGCACTTAATAAAGGTAAAACTGAATTTTCTTTTAGTAGATTACGACATGATGATAGCTTATTTGATTATATTAATGACGAATTTATAGATGGTAACTTAGCATCTATATATCATAAAATGTGGAAAGAAACAGGAACATACGATAACGAAGGAAGACGTTTTCAAGCATATATTCAAATAATTTATGCTACACAAGATTATGATGTATATACTAAAATGTATATTACTTCAAGGTTATTTAATAATTATAAAAATTCAAATTATAAATGGGAAGCTAATAAAATTAATTTAGGTTTCTCATCTTATTCAGACTCTGAAGCAGAAGATGTAGAAGGTAATGATTTTATGGCAATTGTTGCTTCTAAAATAGCTAGTAGAGATTTAAGTGCTTTTTTTGAAGGTCTTGGTGTAACTGTTAGTACCAAAGCAAAACAGCAAATACAACTTAACAATCCAACAAAAGAAGCTTTAAAACCTGGAATGTTTTATACTGAATATGTTAATAGTGACGATACTACAGTTTCAGTAGAATTACCAACTTTTGAAGATTATATCGAATTAGGTCCTACTGCAACTTGGGCAAGACCATAAATTAAAAATTCTATGAAATTCATAGAATTTTTTTCTTAAAAAAAAGACTAAATTTAGTCTTAATAAATTATTTACAAATATAACCTGCATCTTCAAAAGAAATTTTAATTGTTTTTTCAGCATTTTTATCTTCAATTTTTACATTAGATAAAACAGTGTTATTAGCAAATATAGTTGAATAATCATCATTAGTTAAATTTTTAGATTTAACAGTTCTAGTAATTGTATAATCTGAATCATTACCAGAAATTTTAGACTCAACATTTTCATATTTTCCATACATATTCTCATATTGAGTTTTAAGTACTTCAATTAATTTTTTATCAGTACTTTCAGAATTTAAATTTTCAGCAGACTCTTTAATAACAGTTTTACTAATTTTATTATCTTTAAATGATATTGTTACCTCTTCTTTGCTTTTAAAATTTTCATCTTCAAATGAATTTGTACACGTAATATTCTTAGATGAATTTCCACATCCAACTAATAATAATGAAACACCTGCAACAAGCATAATTTTCTTTAAATTCATATTTCCTCCTATTTAGTTATATTTTCATTATAACATTAGGATATTAAAAGTTCAATAGTTATGTAATTAAAGAATTTATGTATTATTTTCAGTTTTTCTTTTTTTCTTTTTTCTTTTTCGAATAATGTCAGAGATGTTATTCATTTTTACAATAAGTAACCATTCTTTCATAATTACTTCAACTAAAGTTTTATTAGCAAGAGCAAAAGATTCTTCTAGTTCACATAAACTAATTTTTTCACACTTACTTTTTCTAACAGCATGTTGTAATTTTTCTCCTTGAGCATTTAAAATATGGCTTAGTGCAGTTTCTTCAAGAGCTATTGATTCTAATAAATCAATAATCGTTTCATTAAAAGATGGTCTATATTTATTTTCAGGAATAGTTGGCATTGACATAATTTTCCTCCATTTCTTCTATTATAATAATATTGAAAAGTTTTTTATTTAGAACTAGGATTTTCAATGATTCAATAAATTTCATTTTGTATATAATATATTAGCTTAACAATAAAGTTAAGTTAATAATAAAAAAAAGGAGTGATTATTTTATGTCAATGCCAACAATACCAGATATTGATTCGACAATAAACATAACAAAAGAAGAAGCTTTAAACGTAATCTTAGCTTCAATAGGATTTGAAGAATTAGGTTTAGCCCATTTAATAAATGCTGAAGCTGAAAAAATACAATTTGCACTTGGAACATTAGAAACAGCTGAAGAACCTCAAACTTTCGATGATATATTACTAGCTAATGAATCAGTTAACGATACACTTAAAAATATTATCAAAAAAGAAATGTTACTAGCTATGAAATTAGAAGATACGCTAAACGGATATGATGAAGTAAGTCCAGCTTAGTATGTTTTATAAAACTATTGCATTTGCAATAGTTTTTGTTCTATTTTATATAATTTTATTATAATTTTAATAAGGAGGTATCATGGGTTGTATTACTAATAAATGTTGCTTATATGATGTACTTCAATGCATTAAAAAAAGGCAAAAAAATACCAAAAAGAAAATACCAATTAATGTATATAATATTAGAGGAAAAATAGAAGGAATTTATCGAGTACATCGTTTATATAAAACTAGTGTTATATTAGAGTTTCTCTATAAAAATAAAAGAAATAAATATCGAAGAACTAAAAGTTTTATAAAAATGAACCTAAATTGTATATGCGCAGTTAGCGTGAATGAAATTTAAGAATTTCAATACATTTAACTGCCTTTTCTTTTGCTTTTTCTATTGAATTATCAGTAACAATTACATATGCATATCTTTTTCCCATAGAAGTTGGTAATGAAACTTCTTTATTTTTAATTTTTCTAACAAATAATTCTAAAACATCAGGATCATTTAATATTTGGTTTTTACCTGTAATTTTTGTTACAATTCCATTAAAATTAGATACTTTATATCTTGCATAAAGTAATTGTTTTTTAGGTTTGTATTCATATTCTTTACCTAAATAATTATTAATAATCCATTTTGTTATTTTAAAACCAGTACCAAATTCAATGATATTTGTTATACAACCTCCACTAGTTCTAGAATTTATTTCAATGATTTTATATATTCCATTTTTCTTTCTTATTTCAATATGAAAAGAAGCATTCATAATTTTAAACTTTTTAATTAATGATACTATTAAATACTCAATTTGTTTATCTTTAAAGTTTTCAAAAGAATAACCATCAACTATAAAATTATTATAAAAAGTTATGTCTTGTTCTAAAACAAAATATTTTAGAATTTTACTATTTTCCACAATAATTTCAACTAAATATTGTTTTGAGTCTATATATTCTTCAATAATAAAATTATTATCAATAATTAAATTTTCATAATCTTTTTCATCTTTAATAAAATGTACATCCTTTGAACCAGAAGAATTAGTTGCCTTAATTATAAAAGGAAACTTAATTATATCATTTTTATTGCTTGAATATTCTAAATTATATTTACTAATTCCTAAAATATTTCTTACATTTAATTTATTAGAAATATTTTTATAAAAGTATCCATCAATTTTTTTATTACAATATAAATTATGAAGTTCAACACTTAAATGCATATACTCTTCAATAACACTAATAACTGCTCCAATTGTATCATTTTTTAAATTATTATCAATTATATTATTAATAATATCAATATTATTAATTTTTTCTATATAAAACACCTTATTAATATGTGTGTAATTTTTACGTTTTAGTAAAAAATTACTATTAGTAGTAAAAAGAACTGTTTTATAACCCTCATTATATGCATCTTTGATTATTTCAAAACTTGTTCCCTGTCTTTGTGATTCAATAAAAATTATTGTTTTCATTAATCCTCCTGTAATTTTGATTTAACATATTTAATAACGTTTTCTGCAATTTTTAAATTACCTTTATTACTATCAGTTAATCCTGGTCTACTATTTATTTCAAAAAGCCAAATATTTAAATTTTCATCAATTCCAATATCAAGACCTAAATCTAAATGATCATTTTTTTCAAATTTATCAATTAATGTACATAATTTAGTGCAACTATCTATAATTTTTGATTCTAAATTAGTAGAATAATATTTAGAAAAAAAGTCTTGTATTGAAACTTCGTGACCACCTTTAGAAATATTTGAAACGTTTTTATTATCAGTAGAAATTCGAGCATACATATGAGAAACTTCCCAATCACAAGTAGAAATTTTTTGTATATGTACTCTTAAATCAAATGATTGATTAAATATAGTTTTTGAATGAATATATTTTTGACAAATATATGATTCTTTTAGAAACTTTTTACAGTATTTATAAAATAATTTTTCTTCAAGGATTTTTTCATTTTTTCCAAGCTTTACTATATATGATTGATTTTTTATATATATAAAATGAATATTTCTACCTCTACGTCCATATGTAGGTTTTATACATAATTTCCCATAGTTTTTAAGCATATCTTGAATATCTTGAATACTATTTATTTTCATAAAAGGAATCAAATTTTCATAATTGAGTTTGTTTAAATTTTTATAAATGTAGTTTTTGCCACCAATATAACTAATAAGCGGTTTAGTAAACTTGCATAATTCATTAAAAATTACCTTTTCTTTATTAGAAAAAACTTGAAAATTATATAAATATTTTGGAAAATCTGAAGTATATTTTTCAAAATTCCCATCTTTCCAAATAAGACCATTAATAATCTTTCTTTTAAAATTAATATTTTCAAGTCGAAAAACAATATAACTTATATTATATTTTTCACAAAGAAATATTAAGTTTTTAATTCTTTTATCTTTATTTATCTTTTTTTGCTTAGTTATAATCCCAAAGTCCATTATTACACCTCGGTTAAACATATGCTTTAAAGTCAAAATGAGTAACTAAAATGAGAAAATTTGTAAATTTTGTTTAATTTTTCCAATTTTTATATTATAATGTAGAGGACATACGTACTAATTACCTCTTAAATATGGTTTTCCTAATAATTAAGTGTTTGTACGTATGTTTTTTTAATATAATTTATTTAAAATTATATATTATTATGATAGAATTTATTTAGGTGGGTATATGGAAAACAAAAATTTATTTAGCAAGTTAACAAATATTTTAAAAGCAATTATTATTATAGCAGCAATAGTTTTACAAATTGGACTATTTATTTTTACAACAAATAAACTAAATGAATTAGCTTTTAATACTAATAAAATAATTAGTATTATAGGATTATTAATGATATTATTTATTTTATATAAAGATACAAAATCTTCATATAAAATATCGTGGATAATTATAATCGCATTATCTCCAGTAACTGGTATTTTATTATATTTAATTTTTGGAGAAAAAAAGTTTAGTAAAAGAATATACAAAAAAATTAAAAAAGTAGAAATTTTAAATGAGCATTTTTTTGTGCAAAATAAAGAAGTTTTAAATGAAATTTCTGATGAAGGATTTAAAAGACAAGCAGAATTAATTTATAATTTATCTAAATATCCTGTTTATAAAAATACAAATGTAAAATATTTAAGCATTGGGGAAATTTTTCATGAAAAGTTATTGAAAGAATTAAAAAGTGCGAAAAAATTTATTTTTATGGAATATTTTATAGTAAGTGATGGTAAAATGCATCGTTCAATTATGGAAATTTTAAAAGAAAAAGCAAATAGTGGCGTTGATGTTAGATATATGTACGATGTTGCAGGGTCAATTTCAACGTTACCTAAAGGCTTTATTGATGAATGTAAAGAAAATAATATTAAAATTTTACCATTTAATAAAGTATCCCATAGATTATATACATTTCTTAGTTATAGAGATCACAGAAAAATTACTGTTATTGATGGAAACAAAGGATTTACTGGTGGTATAAACATTGGGGATGAATATATAAATGAATATAAAAAATATGGTCACTGGAAAGATATGGCAATGTATTTAGAAGGTGATGGTGTTTATAGCCTAACTTCAATGTTTTTATGGTTATGGAATATTAGTACTAATGAAAATACCCATTTTCAAGATTATAAACCAACTATAAAAGTTGAAAATGATACATTTGTTGTACCCTTTACAGATGGACCAATAGATAATGTTAATATTGGTGAAAATAATTATATAAGAATAATTAACAATGCAAAAAAATATGTTTATATAACTACACCTTATTTAATTATTGATGAAAATTTCTTAACATCTTTAAAGCTTGCAGCAAGTAGTGGAGTTGATGTTAGAATTATAACTCCACATATACCTGATAAAAAAATTGTTTTTGAAGTTACAAGATCTTATTATGCAGAACTTGTAAAAAGTGGCGTTAAAATTTTTGAATATACACCTGGATTTGTTCATGGAAAAATTATGGTAGCAGATGGTAATACTTCAGTAGTAGGTACAATTAATCTTGATTATAGAAGCCTTTCTTGGAATTTTGAATGCAGTTGTTTAGTTTTTGATAAAACATTTGCACAAGATATTACAAAAGATTATTTAGAAACTATTAAACAATGTCAAGAAGTTGATTCTCATTTATGGGAAAATACAACTATAATTAAAAAAATAAAACAATCTTTATTAAAATTAATAGGACCACTATTATAAATATTAATATATATATAATTAAAAATATAAATGAAACTTTTCAGACTGTTAACAAACTTAGCAGTCTTTTTGTAAAGATTTAGAAAAACAAAAACCGCCGTTATATGACGATTTTTAAAAATATTTTATCAACAGTCTAAAACGTCAATACAACGTTTTTTATTTGATAACATCTTTTTCCTCTAAAATATATCTAATACTACTAAAATCTAAATCAATGTTATTTTTAGTAACTAAATTATTTTTATATTTTGATTTAATAATAGAAAAATCTTTATTTAAAATAATATCAAATTCATCTTTTCTTATATTTTTAATTTTAGTTTTATCTTCAGTAATTTTTCCTTTAATAATCATTGCATCAAGTTTACCATTTGCAATGATTTCTACAGTTGGAAGAAATCCATATCTTTTTTTATATTCATTTAAAACTAACTTAATATCTCGAATTTCAATTGATAATGTAACTAAATTAATTCCAAGTTTATGAAGTAAATATATAGAATAACTATTTGTAACATTATAAAAATAATCACTAACTATATCATTACCATAAATATTGTAAATATCTGGGCTAACAGTTCTTTTATAAGATATATAACTATTATTTAACCTTGGAATTATATAATAAAGATTTTCCATATATTCATATTTTTCATATAAATTAGAATCACTTGTATATATATTTCCTATATTTTTATTTTTCAAATTTAATAATTGACTTTCATTTGCAACAGTATAATTTATTTTTTGAATAGGAACTGTTTTTATATTTTCAAAAGTATATTTTTTTTCATTTAAATTTTTTAAAGTTGAGAAATTAGATATAATAATTTCAATTAATTTACGTCTTAATTTGTTTAAAGAACTTAGGCTAATAAAAATATTATCATCTTTAACAATTTTAAAATTTCCACCTATGAAATGTGTATTTCCAAGCTTAAATAATTTATTTTTAATATTACTTTCACAAATTTCATTATTTTGTGCCTTTAAAACAATGTAACCAAAAATAGTTTCATCAATATAATCATTATAATATCTAATTTTTAATTTTTTTCCAATAAGTGCCGTTACTTCACAATTTAAAATAACTTTTTTATTTTCAATAGAATTTACTAATTTTGACAAATTAAAATCAAATGTACGATAAACTTTATCTTTTTTTGTTAATCCAATTTTATTGTCAAGTTCAATTGTATCACCTTTTTTACCACTATTAACAAGTAAATCATTTTTATAAAGCATATTAATAATCATGCCTTTATCAACAAATTTAAACTTAATTCCATCATTTTGAAAAATATCTTCTAACAATTTTATTTTTATTTTATTTTTATTAACTTTTATAACTTCTCCAACTAAAACTCCAATATGATTGGGAGTATTTTTATTAATTATACTTTTTTCATTTAATAAATAACCATTTGTATAACCACGATTAAATTCCTTAGTAAGCATATTATAAACTTCTTCGTCAACATATCCATGATCTATGTAAGTTCTATATAATTTTGTAACCAAATAAACATAAGTAGGACTTTTCATTCTACCTTCAATTTTTAAACTATATACATTACTATTTAAAATTTTATCAAAATGCCTAATTGTACATAAATCATTAGTATTTAAAATAAATTCATTATTAATTTTATTATCATTACTAGAATATTTCATTCTACATATTTGTGCACAAGCACCTCTATTGCCGCTTCTACCACCATTTAAATATGAGGAATAACATTGTCCAGAATAGGAAACACACAAAGAACCATGTATAAAAGCTTCAATTTCAATATCCTTGATTTTATTAATATCATCAATTCCCATTTCACGAGCAACAACAATTCTATTTATTTTAAGTTTATCAATTAAATCTTTATTGAATTTATGATTATGAAATTGGGTAGAAAGATGAATTTCTATATCAGGAAATTTTTCTCTAATTAAATGAATCATTCCTATATCTTGTAAAATAATAGCATCAACATTATTAATATATAAAAATCTTACTTCTTCTAAAAGTGAATCTATTTCATCTTCAAATATAATAGTATTTAATGTTACATAAATTTTAACATTATGAATATGAGCTAAAGTTATTGCATCTTTAAAAGATTCATGAGTAAAATTATTACTAAAACTTCGTGCACCATATTTCTTAAGACCTAAATAAACTGCATCCGCTCCTGCATTAATAGCTGCAATTAAACTTTTCATATTTCCAGCTGGGGATAATAGTTCTTTTTTCATCATAGTCACCTCGACTTCTATGATAACAAAAAATTAATTAAAAATATATGGTATAATTAATATGAGGTGATAAATATGAAAATAGGTTCACATGTTTCTATGTCAGGCGGTCTTAAAGGAGCTGTAAAAGAAAGTATATCTTATAATGCAAGTACTTTTATGATTTATACTGGTGCTCCTCAAAACACAGTTAGAAAACCGGTTGAACAAATGGAAATTGAAGAAGGTTATAAATTAATGAAACAACATAATATAGAAGGTTTTGTAGTACATGCACCATATATTATTAACTTAGCTTCTCCAAAAGATTCTACGTATACATTAGCAAAAGATTTTTTAAAAATTGAGATTGAAAGAACAAATAAATTAGGTTCAAAATATTTAGTTTTACATCCAGGTTCGTATACAGAAAGCTCTAAAGAAGAAGGTATAAAAAGAATTATTGATGGTTTAAATGAAATAATTGATGAAAATCAAAATGTTATAATTTGTCTTGAAACCATGGCTGGAAAAGGATCAGAGATTGGTAGTAAATTTCAAGAATTAAAAACTATTATTGATGGAGTAAAATTTAATTCAAAAATTGGAATATGTTTTGATACATGCCATGTTCATGATAGTGGATATGATATTGTAAATGATTTAGATAGTGTTATGAAAGAATTTGACTCAATTATAGGTCTTAATAGAATTAAAGTATTTCATTTAAATGGATCTTTAAATGTTAAAGGATCAAAAAAAGATAGACATGCAAATCTTAGTGCTGATGAAACAAATCCGAAAGGTATTGATAACATTGGTATAAAAACTATTAAAAAACTTGTACATTCTAATTATGCAAAAGATAAATTTTTAATTTTAGAAACACCATGGATTTCAAAAACAGAAAATTTATATAAACAAGAAATAAAATTATTACGAGAAATTTAATATTGAATAAACTAGCATATAAAACATTAGTAATGGATTTTTATCCTGAACTTAGAGCAGGGTATTTATTAGGGAAAGTAGTATCACAAAATACAAAATTAAAAACAATAGACTATGAATATGTATTACCAACAGATAAGTTGTTTACAAAAGTACATGGAGATTTAAAAGTACATTTTACATTTTATAAAGATCAAGATGTAATTTTCTTTAAAACAATATCACCAGAGCAGTTATTAAGTGAAGGACATGCAAGTGA
>JBKDZI010000012.1:0-16278 GCA_047971215.1 Bacilli bacterium
AGGCTGAATATACAATGGATATAACAAAGGATGTAGCAACAGCTACAAGTTTTGAAGATAGTAGCGACGAGGAATATGAGGATCCGTTATATGGAGAAATAGTAGAATTTGCAATAGAACAAGGAAAAATAAGTACAAGTTTAATACAAAGAAGATTTAGATTAGGATATAACAGAGCAGCAAGAGTAATTGATTTACTTGAAGAAAGGGGAATATGTGGTCCTCAAAATGGTAGTAAACCTAGAGAAATTCTAGTAGAAGGAGAATAATATGACAGCACATATTGAAGCAAAAAAGGAAGATATTAGTAATATTGTTATAATGCCAGGAGATCCTCTTAGAGCAAAATTTATAACGGAAAACTTTTTAACTAACTATAAACTTGTTAACCAAGTTAGAGGAATGCTTGCCTATACAGGTTTTTATAAAGATACAAGAGTAACAGTAATGGCATCTGGAATGGGAATGCCAAGTATGGGAATTTATTCTTATGAATTATTTAAATTTTATGACGTAGATTATATAATAAGAGTTGGGTCAAGTGGTTCTTATACAAAGGATATAAATTTATATGATATAGTACTTGCTAAAAATTGTTACAGCATGTCAACTTATGGGTTTGTGCAAAATGCAAGTAAAGAAAAGATTTTAAATGCAAGTAGTAAATTAAATGAAATAATTAAAAATAGTGCAGAAAAAGAAAATATAAAAATATTTGAAGAAACAATACATTCAAGTGATGTATTTTATAAAGAAAATAATGAGTTTAAAAAATTGAATAAAGAATATGGTTGTGTTTGTGTCGAAATGGAAAGTTTCGCTTTATTTCATAATGCTAATATATTAAATAAACACGCCGCATGTATTTTAACTATTTCAGATTCTTTAGTTACTAAAGAAGCAACTACAAGTTTAGAAAGACAAGAAAAATTTACTGAAATGATGAAACTTGCATTAAATTCCATTACAAACGTTTAAAATAAAATTTATTACTCAAAATATAAATTAGGAGGAAGTTATGGATTATAAAATTTATAAATATACACCATTTAATATTCATTGTATTAAAACAGATAAATTTAAAGCAAAAAATTTGCAACTTATTTTTCGAAGTGAAACTAACAAAATGGATTATTTAACAACTAATTTTTTACTTAATGTTTTATTTAAAGGTAGTAAAGAATATCCTAATAAAAAATTACTTGCTTTAAAGTCTGAAGAGCTTTATAACTCTACTGTAAGTTTTTCTAACTCAAGACTTGGATATGATAAAATTGTTAAATTTAATTTGAACTTTTTAGATAATTCTTTTACTGAAGAAGAAAACGAAATAAATTGTATAAAATATTTAAAATCTATTATTTTTAATCCAAACATTAAAAATAATAGATTTGATGAAAAAATTATATCTGAAGTCAGAAATATTTTTCAAGAAGAATTAGATGCATCAAAGGATAATAAACAAACATATGCATATGAACTTTTATTTGAGTCTTTAGATAAAGATTCTCCATTTAATTTTGTTCATTATAAAGAAAAAGATTTAAACTTAATTACAAATAAAATGCTTATTAAGGCATATAATGATTTAATTAATAAATCTATTGTAGATATTTTTATTGTGGGTAATTTGGATAATAAATATCATGAATTTTTAAATAAACAATTTAGTAATATTAAAACACTAAAAAAAGATAAAGATAAAAGAGAGTATACGTGTAAAAAAATTAGAAAAAACATAAAGAAAAAAACTATTATTGATAAAGATACTAAACAGACACAATTTATAATGAGTTTTAATACAGTTAATTTAACTACTAGAGAAAAATTATATGTTATGCCTTTATTTATATCTTGCTTTGGTGGTCTTCCAAGTTCTTTATTATTTACAGAAATAAGAGAAAAACTTTCACTTTGTTATATAATTAGATCTTATTATTCCTCTTTTGATAATAAAATGTTTATTTATGCTGGTATTTCTAATGAAAATATTGATAAAACTTATAAAGCAATTGCTAAAATATTAAAAGCTTTTAAAAATAATTCTAATATTGATAATATTTTAAAAAAAGCAAAAAAAAGTATTGAAAATAGTATTATTTCATCTTTTGATTATCCTAAAAGCATTATTAGAGATTATTATATGAATCATGTATATAATGAAAGTGAGTATATTTATAAATATGAATTTTATGAAAGTGTTTCAAAAGATGAAATAAATTATTTAATTGATAAAATTATTCCAGAGATGATGTTTTGTCTAACAAAAGGAGAAGACTATGAAAAATAATATAGATTTAAATAAATTATTAATACATAAAAAATTAAAATCAGGATTAGATGTTTATTTATTTCCAAATAAAAATATAAGCTCTTCTTATTTTACACTTACTACTCGTTATGGGGGAAAAGATATAATTTTTTCTACTTCAAAAAATAAAAATAAAACTCCTATTGGTATGGCCCACTTTTTAGAGCATAAAGTATTTGAAATGGAAAATGGAGAAGATGCTTTTAATATCTTTTCAGAAAATGGAGCAAGTGCGAATGCAATGACTTCACATAATAAAACTAAATATTTATTTAAAACTTCAATAAATTTGGAAAATAATTTAAGAAATTTAATTAATTTTGTATATTCCCCATTTTTTACAGAGGAAAATGTTAAAAAAGAGCAAGGTATTATTAGTGAGGAAATAGATATGATAAATAACAAACCAGATTATATTTTATATAGAGAAATTATAAATTCTGTATTTGAAAAAAATCCTATAACACATTCTAATATTGGTAGTAAAGAAGATATAAAACAAGTTACAAAAGAAGATTTAGATTTATGTTTTGATACTTTTTATAATCCAAGCAATATGTTTTTAGTTGGTACTGGTAATTTTGATATAAAAGAAGTATTAAATATAATAGAAGATGAAATGTCAAAATTAAAATTTAAAAAATATAAACCTATAAACTTAGAAAAGTTTAATGAACCTAAAAGAGTATTTTTATCATATAAAGAAGTAAATGAAAAAATAGAAATTCCTAAAATTGCTTATTCGATTAAATTTAAATATAGTGATTTTAAATTTGATAAGAAAAAAACTAAATTTTATTTAAACATAATATTGGATTTATTATTTTCATCAACATCAGACTTTTTAGAAGAATTAATAAAAGAAAAAATAATTACTCAAGAATTATATACATTTATTGAATCAAATGAAGATGATGGTTTTTTATCTATTATTTGTACAACTAAAACTGGTGATCAATTGATTCAAAAAATAGATAAATTATTGGAAAATCCTAAAATTTATAAAGATAAATTTTTAAAATTAATCAACGGAACTAAAGGATCTTTTATAAAATCATTAGATAATATTGTTTCAGTTAACAATAATTTATCAAATCAAATATTTTTATATAATTCTTGCGATTTAAATTTTATTAAATTTTTAAATAGCCTATCATTTGAAGAAATTGAGTATATTTTAAAAACAATAGATTTTACTAACAAAGCAATTGTTATTATGAAGAAAGAAGATCTATCTAATATAACTAATAACAATATATAATTGTTATTTTTTTATTGTTTAAATTTTAAATAAATATTATAATAAAAATTATAAATTTAAATAATTTTAAATTTTAAGTGATTTATTAGTAGATTTTATAACAAAAAAATAAATATTGCAGGATTTGGTTTTGAATCATTTGAAGAATTTAATTCATATTCTTCTAATATTTCTATCGATTTTACTAATATTTTTGTAGCTATGATTTTAATAAGTTTAATAGGTGCAATAATTGATACTTCTGTAGCTATTTCATCAGCCGTTTATGAAGTATATTTAAATAATACTTACATGACAAAAAAAGAATTATTTAAATTATGACTTTCCATTGGAGAAATATTTGTAAATAACAAATTTTTCTTTTGAAATTTTTAAAAATTTATGTTATTATAAGAAATCATTATTAAAAATGAATATTAGTTAGAAAATACTAATAAAATGAATAGGAATTATAATTATGAAAGAAAATATAGAAAAATTAAATTTAGCATTTGATTTGGATGGAATAATTATTGATTTATTTAATTATCAGATCAAAGAAGGAATGAGACATTTTAACATTACAAATATAGAAGACATAAATATTGATAAATATGATATCAAAAATATTTTTAATTGTAACGATGAAGATAGAAAAAAATTTTGGACTTTTAAACGATTTACTGATTATTGTTTAAATAGTGAACTTATAGATGGTGCTGTAGAACTTATAAATAAATTACAAAAAGATGGTCATGAAGTAGGTTGTATTACCGCACGCTTTGGCGTTACTGAAAATGATATTGTAGGTAAGTATTGTAGATACTTAATTGAAAAACGTTTTAAAAAAGAAAAAATTAAATTTGATTATATTGATTATTGTAGTGAAAAATTGAGTCCACGTGATAAATTAATTGCATGTAATAAACGTAAAGTTGTCTTTTTAATAGAAGATAAAGTAGACAATGCATTAAATATTGCATTAAACTCTTCAACAAAAGTAATAATGCCAATATATCCAAATAATAAATTAGATGAAAATGTTAATGGAATAATTTATGTAGATAAAGTAAACAATGCATATGATATTATTGACAATTATTCAAAAGAATTATTTATGACTCATCAAAAAGATGTCTTAAAATTTAAGAAAAATGGTGAAGCTAAAATTTTTAATAACAAAAAAATTAATAATTTATCTAAAGAAGATGTTAATATTTACGAAAGACAACTTTATAATTATTATAAAAATTTACCATATAATGATAAAAAAATTAAATATCAAGATAGAAACTATAAAATTGCTGAAGTAATTACTTCTTTCTGGATTGAAAAATATCTAAAATTAAATATTATAAATAAAGAATTTATACCTTATCAAGATGGTGTTATTTATATTGCCAATCACTTAACAAAAAAAGATCATTTTTTAATTTCTATGGTCTTAAGACATAAAGTTATAAAATACTTAGCAGCTTGTGAATTATTTGATCAATTTTATGGTAGTTATTTTAATGCATGTGGTTGTATTCCAATTAAAAGAGGAAATACTATAGAAGCAATAAAAGATCAATTTAAAGCACTTAATGAATTAACAAAATTAGTTGTTAATAATAACAATATTCTTCTTTATCCAGAAGGTGGAAGAAATAAAGATGATGTATTGTTAAAACCCTTTCTTACAGGTTATTTAACAATAGCACAGCAAACTGGTGCTCCAATATGTCCGATTGTAATAAATGATGATTATACTAGAGGTAATTTAACAGCTATGGTTAGTGAAGATTTATATTATGTTAAAACTACAGATAATTTTGATGATGTAAATCACGTTATTCATTCTAATATGAAAACAATGATTAAAAAAATAAAATAACTTTATTTCAATTAATAAAATATTGTGATATAATTAAAAGCGTTAATGGAGGAAATTATGAGTAGTATATTTTTTCAATCAATTAGTACGTTATATTTAGTGTTATTAATGATAGTTTATTTTAGAAAAAGAAAGGTAAAAAACATTGAAAATTCAATATATTCAAAGCTTATTTGGTCGGTACTTGCTTTAGTAATATTTGATTTTATAAGTACTATAGTAGCATACATAAATATTGATAATATATATTTGCCTTTATTTAGTAAATTATATTTAGTTTGTTTATTTATTGTCATAATTATACTTACTAAGTATACTCTTGTAATTTCCTTAGAAAAAAGTAAAATAAATATTAATGAATTTTATAAAAAAATTAAAAATTTTTCTAGTATTATTATAGTGCTTGGATCAATAATCACTTTATATTTACCAATTAATAACTTTAGTGAAAATGGAATTATATATACGTATGGTTATTCACCAAATTTTCTTTATATTTGTTCGGCTATTTGTATTGTTATTATGACAATAGTAATATTATTCAAATCGTTAAACACACAAAATAAATTTAATTATAAAAAATATTTGCCAGTAATTATATATATAATTTTTAGTTTAATAAGTGCTTTTATTCAATATCATTTCCCTGATATATTATTAGTAACCTCTATAGGTATATTTATAACCTTTATATTATATTTCACAATAGAAAATCCAGATTTACAACTAATTGAAGAATTAAGTTTAGCTAAAAATACTGCTGAAAAAGCTAATATTGCTAAAACTGATTTTTTATCAAATATGTCTCATGAAATTAGGACACCTTTAAACTCTATTATTGGATTTAGTCAAGCATTACAAGAAAGAAATTTAGATGCTGAATCTAAAGAAGATTTAGAAGATATAATTAATAGTTCCCAAGTTCTTCTTGGTATAGTAAATGATATATTAGATATATCTAAAATTGAAGCTAATAAACTAGAAATCGTATCTTTTGAATATGAAGCTAATAAGATATTTAATGAAGTTTGTACTCTTGTAAAATCAAAAGTTTCTAGTAAACAACTTGAATTTAATATTTTTATTGATAAAAGCATGCCGAAATATTTATATGGTGATGCAACTAGGATTAAGCAAATATTGTTAAATATTATTACAAATTCTATTAAATATACCAAAAAAGGTAAAATAGACTTTAAAGTAGATTCTATAATTAGAAATGATACTTGTAGATTAATAATGTCTATAGAGGATACTGGTATTGGAATTAAAAAACAAGATATAGATAAGCTATTTACTAAATTTCAACGTTTTGATAGAAATATTAATAAGTCAATAGAAGGAACAGGTTTAGGATTAGCTATTACAAAAGTTCTTGTTGAGCAAATGAATGGTAAAGTTATAGTACATAGTGTATACGGCAGTGGTTCTAAATTTACAGTTGTACTAGATCAAAAAATTATTAATAAAGAACCTAAGAGTATATCAAATAAAAAATATAATTTTCCTTCGTATGAACTAAACTTATCAAATGTAAAAATACTTGTAGTAGATGATAATAAATTAAATCTTAAAGTTGCTTGTAAATTACTTGATAAATATAAATGCAGCGTAGAAATTATTGATAGTGGATATGGATTAATAGAAAAAATAAAAAATAAAGAAACTTTTGATTTAGTTTTTTTAGATGATATGATGCCTAATATGTCAGGCATAGAAACGCTAAGAAGACTTAAAAGTATTTATAATTATAATATTCCAACAATAGCTCTTACAGCTAATGCTATTAACGGGATGAAAGAAAAATATTTAAATGAAGGTTTTGATGATTATTTAGCTAAGCCAATAGAAAGAAAATTATTAGAAGATATATTAGTAAAATTTTTAGTAGAAGGTGATTATTATGGATAAAATGAACATACTTATTGACAATGGAGTTGATGTTGAAAGTTCGTTAAATATTTTAGGAGATATTCAAACTTATAATGATGTAATAATGGATTTTGTTGATGAACTTAGAGAAAAGAAAATAGAAATAGAAAAATTTATTGATTCAATGGATTTGTATGATTATTCTATAACTGCTCATTCTATTAAGTCTGGAGCTATGTATTTGGGTTTTGAAAAACTTGCTGATATTTCATTAAAACATGAAATTGAAAGTAAAGATAATAATGAAAAATTTATAAAAGATGAGTATAAAAATTTATTAACTGAAATAAATGCAGTTTTAGAAATTTGTTCTTCATATTTATCTTTAATAAAAACAGAACCAGAAATATTAAGTTTAACAGATAATATATCAAATAAGAAAGTATTGATAGTAGATGATTCAAATGTTATTATTAATCTTATTAGAAATAATATTGATTCAAATGTTGATTGTATCGGTGTTAATAATGGAAAATCTGCTATTGATATTATTGAAAAAGACTATGAACAAATATCAGGTATATTTTTAGATTTACATATGCCAAGTTCTAATGGATTTTTAGTACTTGATTATTTAAAAGACAAAAAATTATTTGATAAAATTTTAGTTTTTGTTGAAACTGGTAGTAATGATTTATTTACAATTGAAAAGGCATATTCTTATCCTATAGTTGATATAATCAATAAACCATTTACTAAAGAACAAATAGAAAAAGCAATTAATCAAATTTTTAAAATTTAATAAATATAAGAATGATGTCTTATATTTTTTCTTATAATAAGATAAAATATAAATGATGGGAGTTAAAAAATGAATATTGAAGAAAAAAATAAACTAATAGAAGAAATTAAAGATGAAATATTTAAATCTCAAAAAGTTTATGTTGAAAAAATTAGTGATGATGTTAAATTACCTTTTTATGCAAAAATAGGTGATGCTGGAATGGATATTAGATCTACAATAGATATAATTATTTATCCAAAAGAAACTATTGTACTACCAACAGGATTAAAAATGGCTATTCCTAAAGGATTTGAAATACAAGTTAGACCTAGAAGTGGTCTATCTTTAAAAACGCCTCTTAGAATAGTAAATTCTCCTGGTACAATAGATAGCGGTTATAAAGATGAAATTGGTATTATTATAAATAATTCATCTTGTACCATTTTTGAAAATAAAAAAGATTGTCCTATATATACAATTGACGAAAAAGGTAATAAATTTGGAGCTTATAGTATTAAAAAAGGAGATAGAATTGCTCAATTAGTGCTTTCTCGTTTTGAAACAATAGAATTTGAACTAACTGATAATGTAGAGTTAATGGGAATAAATCGTGGTGGAGGATTTGGTTCATCTGGTATAAAATAAAAGGAGTTTTTATCGGTAAATTAATAGTTATTGAAGGTACTGATTGTTCTGGTAAACAGACTCAATCTAATTTATTATTTGAAATATTAAAAAAAGAAAATAGAAATATTAAAAAATTTAGTTTTCCAATGTATGATAGTCCAACAGGTAAAATAGTTGGAGGATCTTATTTAGGTAAATCTCACATTTCAAAAGGAGTTTTTCCAGAAGGGGATGCAAATATTGATCCAAAAGTTTCAGCAACTTATTATGTTGCTGATAGAAAATATAATATTAAAATAATAAACGATTATTTAAAAAAAGATTATACTGTTTTATTAGATAGATATGTTGAAAGTAATATGGCTCATCAAGGTGGTAAGATTCAAAACACTGATGAAAGAAAAGCCATGTATAAATGGTTAGAAAAATTAGAATATGATTTATTTGAATTACTTAAACCAGATATGACTATTTTTCTTTATATGCCTTATGAACATGCTTTGAAATTAAGAATGAAAAAAAATGAAGCATCTGATCAATTAGAAGGTGATAAAAAACATTTGTTGGATGCTCAAAAATCATACTTAGAACTTGCAAAAATTTATAAATTTAAAACAATAAATTGCATAAAAAATAGAAAAATTAGAAGCAAAGAAGATATTCATGAAAATATATATAACATTTTATCAATATAATAAAATTATGTTATAATAAAAAAGGTGATATATATGAATAATACAACTTTTATATGGAGTAATGATCCATTTATTATAAAACAGAAAATAAAAGAAATAGGTAAAGGTTTTGAAATAATAAATCACGATTATAAAAATGTAACACCCAATTTTTTAATTAATGAAATAGGATCAATTTCTTTATTTGGAAATAAAAAATGCGTTGTAGTAAATAATTGTACTTTTTTAAATAAAAAGGATGATAATATAGAAATATTGTTTAATTATTTGAGAAATAATAATATAATAAATATTATTATTTTTACATCTAATACAACTTTTGATAAACGTTTAAAAAATACAAAGGCTTTAATAGAAGAATCAAATTTTATTGAAATAGATTCAAAAAAAATAGATAAAATTATTTTAATTAAAAATAGATTTTCAAAATTTAAATATAAAATAGATTTAGAAAGTATTAAACTAATAAATGAGTATACAAAAGGGGATATAAACTCTATTTATAATGAAATAGAAAAACTTATTATGCTTTGCTTAGAAACTAAACAAATAACTGTAAAAGACGTAAAAAGTATAGTTACAAAATATCCAGAAGATGATATCTTTAAACTTTTAAATGCATTTACGTCTAATAATAAAAAAGAAATTTTAGAAGTTTATGATCAGTTAATTGAAAGCGGAATTGAACAAACAGTTATTATGAGTAATTTAGCTTCTTCTCTTAGAGTTATTTATACAGTTTATTTAAATGAAAATTTAAATGATAAACAAATAGCTACTGAAAGTGGACTTCATTTATATAGAATAAAACTTGCAAGAACTTACTGTAAAACATTTTCTTTAGAAAAGGTAAAATATTTATTAAATAAATTATATGAAATGGATTTAAAAATTAAAAAAGGACAAGCTGATAAAAAAAGAATCCTTGAAGAATTCTTAATTACTGAGAATTTATAGTTTCATCTATACCTTTAAAGTTCATCTTACAAATTTTTGTAAGTTTTTCTTTTCCATATTTTTCATAGATAACTTTTACTTGATTATAAACTTTATCATTAGCACCTTTTAAAATTTCAAAACCTACATCTTTACTTATTTTATCTATTTCTTTTAAAAATAAATATCTACTAATTATTGAAGATACTGCAACACTTACAACGTAATCTTCTGCTTTAGTTAAAAATGTAATACCAAAAAGTGGATTAAATCCATTTAAATATTCATAGTATTTTTTTTTATTTACAAATTGATCAATTATAATATAATCATAATTACTGTTTTTAGATAGTGTTTTTTTAAGGACTTTATCATGTAAAATTGCTTTCATTTTATTCATATTAAAAGTGCTACTATGTTTTTCATTATAAGTTTTATTATCAAGACAAGCTGAATCATAACTTACTTTTTTCATTAAAATAGGAGCGATTTTCAATATTTTATCATCAGTTAATTTTTTAGAATCAGTAACTCCAAGCTCTTTTAAATAAGCTATATCATCTTTATGTATAAAAGATGATGTTACTATAATAGGACCAAAAACATCTCCTGTACCGACTTCATCAGAACCAATAGTGCTTTTATATGTATATTTTTTCTTTTCACTATTTTCTTCTTTTTTATCTTTATCTTTTTTAGAAGAAGAATCAGTTATATCAATATTAAGATGATTTTTCTTCTTTTCCATCTCTTTCCAAAGTCTAGCATCAATATCTGCATTAGGGCCTTGAAACATTAGTTTACCAGATTCATATAAAGTAATTATAGTATCTTCACATTTAGCTTGAAAAACAGCATAAGGTGGTGTTTTATCTCTTAAAAAGTCACTATAAAAATTTATTACATCTTTTTTAATGTTATTTGATAGTTTAAATACTATTGTCATGTCAATCACCATATATATTTTATCATAAATTATATATTTTTCTATATTTTTGTGTATAATTGTATATAGGAGGAGTAAAATGAATATATTAGATTTAATTATTATAATATTTATAGCTTATAGAGTATTGATAGGATTCAAAAATGGATTTTTCAAAGAATTAATATCTGTTGTTGGATTTATTGTTATAATAATACTATCATTTGTTTTTAAAGATATAATAAGTAATTTATTAATCACATATTTCCCATTTTTTGATTTTGGTGGACTATTTATTGGTGGAATGGCAATTAATATATTAGTTTATAAAGTAATTGGTTTCTTTATTATATTTAGTATTTTATCTATAATACTTAAAATTCTTATTACTATTACTAATGCTTTTGAAACATTGCTAAAATTTACAATAATATTAGCAATTCCGTCAAAGGTAGGTGGAGCAATAATTGGATTTATTTATGGATGGTTTATAATTTTTCTATGTTTAATGATTTTAAACATCCCAATAGAAAATAATATTATTATAAATTCTAAAATGGTACAAGAAAGTACAATGAATGATGTTATTTTAAATAAAACACCAATTTTATCTGGAATTGGTAAAAATACATTAAGTTCAATGGATGAAATTAATACTTTAATAGAAGAATATAATAATAATCCTAAAAACAATTTAAATGATAAAATAGTCGAAATACTTCTTAAATATAAACTTACTGATAAAAATACTATTAAAAAGTTAATTGAAAAAGGAAAAATTACTATAACTGATGAACAAATTTTAAATAAATATTAGATAGGAGAAAAACAATATGGCACTAATTAAATTAGAAAATCAAAATTTTGATGAATTATTAAAAGATAAAATTGTACTTGTAGATTTTTATGCTTCATGGTGTGGACCTTGTAAAATGATATCACCGATATTAGAAGAGATGTCTAGTGAAGTTGATTTTGATATTATTAAAGTTGATTCAGATAAACATGGTGAAATAGCCCGAAATTATGGAGTAATGAGTATTCCTACACTTATAGTATTTAAAAATAAAGAAGTCGTAAATAAACACATAGGATTTGCTACTAAAGATGCTATTATTAACTTGGTTAATTCCTCAAGATAAAAAAATTTATAAGTTTTATACTGTTGACAAAGTTGACAGTTTTTTAATATTAATGACTTTATTTAACATAACACTTTAAAATAAAAAATCATCACTTCTGACGATCTTTAAAACCGTTTTGTTAACGGTATAAGCTCTATATTTTTAGAACTTTTTAAATAATTTAAACAATAAATGGAACAACAACAGCTGCTAGTAGTGAAAAAAGAACAATAGCTATTGCAATTTTAATTATTATTTTCATATTTTTATCAGTCATATTCACACCTCACTCATACATTGTAATATAATTTTGTCAAAAATAAAAGGTTTAATTATATTCTAATTAAAAAACTACAGTAGTAGTATTAATTAAGAGGTGGAATATGAAATACATAAATAAATTTAAATCAATTATAAATAGTAATAAAAAATTATATATATTTTCTCTAACAATAATGATACTTGGAGTAGTATTTGGAGCAGTTTTTTTCAATATGCTTGGAAGTAATGATAAAAACCTAGTAATTACAAAAATTACTGATTTTATTATGAGTATACAAAATGGTAAATTAGACTGTTTTTCAGCATTTAAAAATACTTTAATTAGTAATATTACATTTATAATACTTATATGGTTTTTAGGTATTTCAGTAATAGGAATTGTTGTAATAATTATTATGCTTTTTATTAAAGGTTTTATATTAGGTTTTAGTATTGGTGCTTTAATTTATAAATATAAACTATTAGGTATATTAAGTAGTATTGTATATATATTTCCACATCAATTAATGAATTTTTTCATTACTCTTATTGTTGGTATATTTTCTTTAAAACTTGCTTTTAATTTATCTAAAGCAATATTTAAAAAAGGTACAATTAATTTTAAAGATGGTATGAAACAATATTATTTTATATTATTTAGTTCTATTGTTTTTACAGTAATGGCATCAGCTATTGAAATATATGTTTTACCTGTTTCAATAAATTTATTTAAGTTTTTATTTTAATAGTATGATATAATTTTAATAGGTGATTAAGATGAAAATTATAGTTGGAATGAGCGGGGGAGTTGATTCTTCTGTAGCTGCATTATTACTGCAAAAACAAGGTTATGAAGTAGAGGCTCTTTTTATGAGAAATTGGGATAGTACTGTAAATAATGATTTTGAAGGTAATCCAGATTTAAATAATGATATTTGTCCTCAAGAACAAGATTATAATGATGCAAAAGATGTATGTGATAAACTTGGTATAAAACTTCATAGAGTTGATTTTGTAAAAGAATATTGGAATCATGTTTTTACTTACTTTTTAGATGAGTTAAAAAAGGGGAGAACACCAAATCCAGATATTATGTGTAACAAATATATAAAATTTGACTATTTTTTAAAAAAAGCAAAAGACCTTGGAGCAGAAAAAATTGCTACTGGTCATTATGCAAAAATTCAAGATGGATTGCTTAAAAAGGCAAAAGATACTAATAAAGATCAAACTTATTTCCTTTCATTTTTATCTAAAGATCAATTAAAAGATGTATTATTTCCTCTTGGAGATTTAACTAAAGATGAAATAAGAAATATCGCACTTGAAAATGATTTAAGTGTAGCAAAGAAAAAAGATTCTACAGGTATATGTTTTATAGGCGAGAGAAATTTTAGTAAGTTTTTAACAAACTATTTATCTAATAAAGAAGGAAATATTATTGATATTCAAACTAATAAAAAACTTGGTACTCATATTGGACTTATGCACTATACAATCGGTCAAAGAAAAAATTTAGGACTAGGTGGAGCTGCAAATAAAATTTATGTTTGTGGTAAAGATATTGATAAAAATATTTTATATGTGGCAGAAGGTGGTAGTGAAGAATATTTAATTAGTACTTCTTGTATTATTGAAGATATTAATGACTTAGATATTAAAGATAATAGTGAATATAATGCTAAATTCAGATATAGAAGTAAAGATATAAAAGTTAAAATAAATAAATTAGAAGATGATAATATTTTAGTTTCATATGATATGGCTAAAAGTATTACCCCAGGGCAAGTATGTGCTTTATATAATGATAATAATATTTTAATTGGTGCAGGTATTATTAAAACAATTCAAAAGGATAATAAAAAATTATGGTATTTATAAAAAAGAAGTTAACTGAGCTTATCATTAACTTCTTTTAATTTTGTTTCAAAAGTGCTTGTAGTCTTAGGAATATAGTATTTTTTATTTATTATATTATCTGGCATATACTGCTGTATTACATAAACATCTTTATAATCATGAGGATATTTATAAATTTGTGATTGAAATTTTATAGTATTTGGTATTTTTCCAACATTAATATTTTCTATATCATTTAAAGCTTCAACAATTGCCATATAAGCTGAATTGCTTTTAGGAGATAGTGCCATTAAGATAACAATGTTTGAAAGTGAAATTCTACCTTCTGGAAGTCCAACTTCAATAGCTGAATCTACACCAGATTTAACTATTGGTCCTAAATTGGGATTAGCAAGACCTATATCTTCATAATAAATAATTAATAAACGTCTTTTAATAGCTTCTAAATCTCCTGATGTAATAAGCCTACCAAGATAGTGAATACTAGCATTAACATCACTTCCGCGTATTGATTTTTGAAGTGCTGATAATTGGTCATAAAAACCATCTTCATTTTTATCGCTTAATAGGTTTCTACTTTGATTTAATTCTTTTAAATTCTTTAAAGTTACATTTTTATTATAAAAGTGAGCAAGTTCTAAAAGAGAGTAGGCATAACGTAAATCACCATTACTTAAATCTATAATATAATCAATTGCTTTATCACTAATTTTTAGATTCTCTAACTTTTTTTCATTTTTAACGTTAATTAATCCTTCTTTAATATCTTTGTTAGTTAATGATTTAAGTTCAAATAAATAAACACGACTTCTAATAGCTTTATTAATAGAATGATAAGGATTTGCTGTTGTTAGTCCAATTAATGTAATAATACCTGATTCAATTTTAGGAAGCAATATGTCTTGCTTATCTTTATTTAAGCGATGTATTTCATCTACAATCAAAGTTATACCACCATAAAGTCTGGATTCTTCAAAAACTTTTTCAAAATCATTTTTATTATTTGAAACAGCATTTAAAAATCTATATTCACAATCAATATCATTTACAATAGCAGTACCAATACTAGTTTTACCAATACCAGAAGGACCATATAAAATAAAAGAAAATAGCTTTTTATCTTTAACCATTTTAGTAATTATTTTATCATCTCCAATTAAATGTTTTTGTCCTAAAATATCGTTTATATGTTTAGGTCTCATTTTACTTGCAAGATTATTTTCCATAAATTTATCACCTAAAATAATCATATCATAAATTATAAAATTATATATTAATAACTTTAGAAAATTACTAAAACGAAAATTTACTATTAAACTTAACACAAAACTATTTTATACTATCAAAAATTGTAAATTAATGACAAAAAGATGAAATTATGGTATTATTATCATAGGTAAACATAAACATCTAGCAAAGATGTTAAGTCAATATAAAATGCACAATTGTAAATTAATGATTAAAAAGGAGAGCATATGAAAACTTTAAATGCCATCACAAAGAATAAATATACGTGGAGATTTAAAAACCTTCTAGAACCTAATTTAAATAAAACAAAAGGGTTTACTTTAATTGAACTACTAGCAGTAGTAATAATACTAGCAGTAGTACTATTAATTGCAGTACCAACAGTTTTAAATTTAATAGAAAAAACTAATAAAGAAGCATTTAAGACTTCGTCTATAGCTCTAGCTAAAGCAGCAGAAAATTATGTGATAAAATCACAGATGTTTGAAAAAGAAGTATTAGATATAACACTACCTGATA
>JBKDZI010000013.1:0-21058 GCA_047971215.1 Bacilli bacterium
CCCGCATTTTTGCGAGGTTTATTAGTATTTTTCATAAACTCTCCTTTTTAGATAATATTTGACATTTATTGCACCTTTATTATCACTTACTTTAATAATATCATTTATGTAACTTTTTGTCATTAATTTTAAAATTAAATGTAAAAAAATTCCAATTTTTCAATTAGAATTTTTCATAGATATTGCTATTTTATCTCCAACTAGTATATAAGTTGTAATAAATTCTTCGTTTTCATCTAAATATTTTTTGAAATTCAAAATCTTTTTTACTAATTGCTTAGTATTTCTATTTTTTATAGAATCAATATTGTAAATCATATTATGAAAAGAAATATTATCGGTTATTATAAAACCATTTTTATTTAAGTTTTGTTTGTATTTTTCAAAAAACTTTATATATTGACTCTTTGCAGCATCAATAAATATTAAATCATATTTTTTATTTTCATCAAATTCTAAAGCATCGCAATTAAAAATTGAAATTCTATTTGTCATATTGAAATCTTCAATATTTTTTTTAGCTATATTAAATCTTTTAATATCTCTTTCTATTGTAGTTATAGTAACATCATTTTTAATAGATGCCATCTTAATTGCAGAATATCCAATTGCTGAACCAATTTCTAAAATTGATGTAATATTATTATCTAAAATAAATTTTTGTAAATAACTAATACCACTTTTTTCCATTATAGGAATATTTTCTTCTAATGCATATTTTTCCATCTCTTCAAAAGTTTTCATTAAAATATCCAATTACCTGAAGATTTTATACTATTAACATTTTGTAGATGTCCATCATATGTTTTACTAAAAAATACTTCTCCATTTTTATCTGCAACAAAGTATAAATGATTAGTACTACTAGGATTAATAGTAGCTTCTATTGATTTTTCTGAAGGCGCTGCTACTGGAGATACAGGTAATAATTTTCCAGTAGTAAGTGTAGTTCTAGTATTATAAGCATTTTTTTGTGCAAGCTCACTTACCGTTAAATCTCTTCCACCACCCATATCAATTTTTGCACCATAATAGGTTGTAACATCGCTTCCAAGCATCATTTTAGAATTTAATCTATTATAAAATACACTAGCAATATCTTTATAATATGAAGTTCCTGAAGATTCAATATCTACAATAGAAGATAAAGTTAATATTTCGTGTACATTTAAATCACTTTTCTCTATTTTTTCTTTGTATTTATTTAAAACAATTTCAGTTTGATCAAGCATTTTATTAAATATAGTTTTAATACTTATATCTTTATTTTCAAAAATATATGTATTAGGCTGTAAATACCCTTCTAAACTATAATAAATTTCATCATCTTTAATATCCTTTGTAATAAACCAATACTTAGCAATTATTTCATCTAAATATGCTTCATCTTTTAAAAGTGAAAGTACATTATCATAAGTATTATTAGTTCTATCAGATATAATTTGAGCAACTTTTCTCATATTAATACCTTCCATAAAAGTTATAGAAATAGATTCATCAACATTTTGTCCCTTTTCAAATTTTTCTATTATTTCATTAGTACTCATACTAGGCGACAAAGAATAAGTTGCAGCTTGTAGATTAGTAATATTATTTAATTTTAAATATAATTTAAAACTAAATTTACTTTTAATTAAATTATCTTTTACCAGCTCTGTAGCTATTGAATTAGAGCTTTGACCACTAGAAATAGTAAAAAATTGAGCAATTTCTCTTCCGTTTACAGGTTTTAAAGAATTAGTATACCAAATCCAAAACCCTATAATTATAGAAATTATAATTATTATTAAAATACTAATTAAAATTATTACTTTTTTCATATGTTGTCCCTATCCTTTTTCTCCATTAATTTTGTCATATTCTTTCATCATATTTTTAATCATGTTTTCTATAAAATTCCATTCACTTGATTCAATTATTTCACCAATATTCGTACTTTTATCAGTTTTATCAAATGTAGATGCATAAACTTTTATATTTTGGTTCTCATCTAATTGATTATCAGTATACACTATATAACTTTTTTCTGTTTCTAGTGAATCAAAAATAAATAATACATCACATACAACCTTTTCTCCAGTTTCAGTAACTGCAATAATTTGATTTTTTTCCATATTATTTACCTCTATTAATTTTATCTAAATGCCCTTGCAAAATTATACTTGCTGCAATTCCATCGATAACTTTCTTTCTTTTATGTTTAGAAACATTTCCATTTTCTAAATAACTATTGGCAATTCTACTAGTTAATCTTTCATCACTTAAAATTATTTCAAGTTTATATTTTGTTAATAATTCTTTAAATTCAATTACTTTTTTTCCATGAGTACTCATACTACCATCCATATTATATGGAATGCCTAAAATAATTATTTCTGGTTTTTCTTCTTTCATAAATTCATCTAAAGAAACAAATAATTCATCAAAATCATAATTAGAATAAAAGATAGTAGGTCTAGACAAAGAAAAGCTTTCGCTCTTATCACTAACTGCAAGACCTAATGTTTTACTACCTAAATCAAAAGCTACAAATTTCATATATTAACAAACTCCCTAACTAAAACTTCTATTAATTTAGTTTTATCAATATTACGGATTATATCTCTTGAATTTTTAAAATTAGTTATATAACTTAAATCATCTGAAATAATATATCCCGTTAATTGTGCGACAGGGTCATAACCAAGTTCTTGCAAATTTGATACAATTTCTAAAATTTCATTTTTAATGTTTAAACTTTTTGTATCATTAAAGTCAAAAAAAACAGTATTATTTATCATAAACATCACGTAATATCAAATTACTACCTCTTTTTAATTTCTATTTATACATCTTAATTGTATAAAAATTATAGTATTTTGTCAAACTTAATATCAAATAAAAAAGGAATAAAATTATTCCATATATTCAAATTCAAAATTAAGAATTCTAACAATATCTCCGTCTTTTACACCAAGTTCTTTTAATTTTTCTTCTACTCCAAGCTTTTTAATTTTATTAGCAAATCTTAATTTATCTGCATCAGATGCGAACTTAGTCATTTTAAATATTTTTTCTATATAATCTCCACGAAGAACAAATGAATTTTCATCTTCTTTATATAAATTAAATGGTTCTTCTTTTTCAAATTTATAAAGAACATGACTTTCATATTCATCTTCTTTATATAATTCTTCTTTAACTGTTTCATCTAAAATATTAGCAAATGCATTAACTACTTCTGTTAATCCTTCATTATTTATTGCAGAAACTTCAAATACTTCAACATTAAATTCTTTTTTAAATGCCTTTAAATTTTCTTCAAAAGTTTCAACATCTTTTTTATTAGCAATAACAATTTGTTTTTTATTTAAAAGCTTCAAATTATAATCTTTAAGTTCTTTTAAAATAGTATTGTAATCTTCTATTGGATTTCTATCTTCAATACCTGACATATCTATAATATGAGCAATTATTCTTGTTCTTTCAATATGTTTTAAAAACTCATCTCCAAGTCCTTTTCCTAAAGCTGCACCTTCAATTAATCCTGGAAGATCTGCTACTACAAAACTTCTTCCATCAGATGATGATGCTACTCCAAGTTGTGGAACTAGTGTTGTAAAATGATATGCACCAATTTTAGGTTTAGCTCTTGTAATCATACTTAAAATAGTACTTTTTCCAACGCTTGGAAGACCTACTAAACCAACATCAGCAAGTAATTTAAGTTCTAATTTTACTCTACGTTCTTCACCTGGTTCCCCATATTCTGAAAAATCTGGAGCATTATTTTTAGATGTTTTAAAAAAAGCATTACCACGTCCACCACGTCCGCCTTTACAAACTGTGTACTGCATACCATGTTCATTTAAATCAGCTAAAATTAAACCTGTACCTTCATCAATTATTACTGTTCCTGTTGGAATTTTAAAATACATAGTTTCGGCATTTTTACCATACATATTTTTACCCATACCATTAACACCTTTAGGACCCTTAATATTTTTATTATATTTAAAATCAAGTAAAGTTCTAAAAGAAGAATCAGCTTTAAAGACAATATCGGCTCCACGTCCACCATTACCACCATCTGGCCCACCAAATGCTACATATTTCTCACGTCTAAAAGATGTACAACCATCACCACCATTACCAGCTTTTATATTTACTACTATTTCATCTATGAACATAAAGTTTCCTCGTTTCTATAAGTAATATTATCATTTATTTGTATTAAATACAATAAGAAAAGAAAAATGGCTATAAAGCCATATAGAATTTAGATTATTTAGCGTTTTTTAAAGCATTATTTACAGCATTATACATTCCATCAACAGTAATAGTTACACCACTTACACTATCCATAAAAATTTTATCTTCTTTTGTATCTTCTTCTTCAGCAGTACTATAAAAAACATAACTTCCATCTTCTTCTGTTTTTCTATATTTATATTCTACGAAATCTAAATTTTGATCTTTTACAACTCTTTTAGCAAATGCATCAGCTTGCTCATACCATTCAAGTTGACCTTCTTCTCTTGCCATATTGTAATCTTCGCCTAACATTCTTTTTGTAACATCAGTACATGATGCTTTATCATCAACTATTTTACAATCTTTATGATATGCTGAATCTATCATAACACCTGCAATATTTCCATTTGCATCAATTGACACAGTAGCAGTTACACCATTATCAGCATCAAATCCAAAATATAAACCTTCTTTATATTCTCCTTTTTCAGCAGCACAACCTGTAATAAATAATCCAAAAATTCCAACTAAAATTAATAAACCTTTTTTCATCTTATCCTCCATATCTTAACTACATTATATTATATAATCTTTATCAATTCAAGTATTATATAAAATTTGTAATATTATATGTAAATTGTTTTAATATAATTAATAAAAAATATCACTATAAAATGATATTTTAAACAAAAGTCTTCTATTTATTTTGTACATATTTTACATAATATTCATCTAAGGTTATTTGTTTTTCATAAATTTCTGTTGCAACAGCAACACCTACATATCTTAAATGCCACGGTTCGTGTTTATATCCTGTAATATGTTCTTCATTCTCTTTATACCTAACTATAAAACCATACTTATGAGCATTATTTTTAAGCCAGTCATAAGAAGTACTTTCAACTATATTTGATGAAGCTTTTCCATCTAAAGAGACATCAAGTGTAGTACCAAGTTGATGTTCAGAATGTCCTGCTCTAGCAGAATAAATATCGGCTTCAATAACACCATCTTCTCTAACATAAGAATTATATAATCTTTCTTGAGTTTCATAACTTCTATAAGCAGAATAAACAACAAACTTAGAACCCATATTATTTATTTCTTTACACAAAGACATTACTTTTTCTAAAACTTCTGATTTAACTTGTTTATCAGCATAAGCACAAGTAGAAGGAATTGTAACTAAATCACTTGGTACGTAATCATTTGGTAATTGATTATACTTGTTAACTAATACAAGTAAATTTGATGGATTTTTAATTTTATTTATATTAGTATAAAATTCTTTATCAATACCAATATTTACTAAAGTTATTGCTGTGTCTAAATCTATATCCTTACTATTTTTATATTTTGCATATCTTATTAAATTATCTGAAATAAAATAATCCGCTTTGAAATAACTATTTATATCACTTATATAATCAGTTTTAGATAATTCTAAAGCTTTTTCTTCAGTCAATTTAGAATATATATTAGTTATTTCATCAGTTTTATAACCTTCTTTAATTAAATCATTAACACTTTTAGAACAATTAACATCATTTTCTATTTGAATATTAACATAAGTTTCTACGTTTTTACTTTTATAATTGTTAGATATAACTACATCTTCTAAACATGATGAATATTTAGTTACAAAACTAGTATTTATACCCATATTATCTGCTGCCTTTATAAATTCTTTACTATATCCAAGACTTTTCATTTTTGGAAAAAACAAGTTAAAAAGCATTACAATCACAATTAAAATTACTAACATTGGAATTATTAAATGAGTAAGTACTTTTTTAACATTCAATTTTCTACGTCTTTTTTTCATGTAAATCACTCCGTTTCAAGATTTATCCTACAAGTATATTTTAACATAGTAAATTTTATTTTACAAACTATATTTCAACATTTACTTTTTCTATCATTGTTCGACAAATAATACCAGTAATAATTCCTGCAATAACAGAAATAATTAATATATATGGAATTAAATACGTAAGATTTACATTATCTAATAAAAAATAAACTACTAATAATTGCCCCGCATTATGGAAAAACGCACCTACTATACTAACCCCAATTACTGAAATAAATTTTAATTTGTAAATTAACCCCATTATTATAATACTAAAAATTGTACCAACTAAGCTAATGAAAAAAAATGGAGAAAAAACTGCTATTTGGCTTATTAAACCTACTGCAATAACTTTTAAAATTCCAATATAAATAGCTTCTTTACAACCAAATTTATAAAGTATATACATAATAACAAAATTAGAAAAACCAATTTTAAAACCTGGAGCAATAAAAGAAAAAATTGGAATATAAAGTTCTATAATACTTAAAATTATTGTAAGAGATAAAAGCATTGATAGTAATATTTCTTTTCTTAAATTTCTCATTTTACAACTCCATCTAATTTACTTTCACCAATTAATTCAATAACAATTTTATTTGGCAGGCAAATAATTGATTCATATACATTATTAGTCTTTTTTTGTTTAGAACATATATTATTTTTAGAAGTTTCTTCTATAACTTCAATTTTTTTATTATTGACCTTTATAATAACTTTACCAAGATCACCAAAAACTTCATACTTTTTATTAATGTTTAAATCTATTTTTAATATTTCTTCATTATCGTGGTAAACAATTGCTTTACTTGCAACCATTTTATCTTTATTAAATAAAAATAATGATAGCAAGCTTATTAATAAAATCATTACAATTAATATTAAATCACCCTTTTTCATAATCTAAAACACCTTTAGTAGTTATTATTTCATCATTATTCAAATACCAAATTACTTCAACATTTTCTTTTTTTGCAAAAGTTTTACCTTCTTGTAAATCCATTAAAAATAAAGTAGTAGATAAAATATCAGCTGTATTATTATTTTCAGAAATTACAGTAACTGATTTATAATTATTTGCTGGTAAAAAAGTATTTACATCTATAATATGATGGTATTTTTTTCCATCTATCTCAAAAAAACGTTCATATCCTCCACTTGTAACAACTGATTTATTATTTACATTTAATATTTTATAAATATCTGATTTATTATTAGGATTTTCTATACCAATATTATAAGTTTTATTATTATAATGATTACCAACAATAATATTTCCCCCCGCATTTATTAAATATTTATGTATTTTATTTACTTCTAAATAATTTGCAACCACACTTGTAGTATACCCTTTAGCAATTGCTCCTAAATCAAGTTTAACATCACTTAATCTAGTTAATTTTCCATTTTCTAAAACTATATCTTCTAAATTTATATTAATATTATTTGGAATATTTTTAGGTACAAAATTATTTTCTTTATAACCTCTCCATAAATTCGTAAGATTTCCAATACCTATATTAAAATTACCATTAGTTTTTTCATAATAATTTTTACCTAGTTCAATTATTTTATAAAGCTTTTCATCTATTTTAATTGCCTCATGTAATTTACTATTATTAATATCATAAATATTTACAATACCTTCATAAGATTTAAACATATCTGTAAGATTATGATATGTACTATAAATTTCATCTATATTTTTAAATATTTCTTCACTATTTTTAATGTTATATAATTTAATAGTTATAAGAGCATCCATGAAAAATATTTTTTTAGTTTTAATATTTTTAAGAGTTTCTTTTTCTTGACTTACAAAATAAATTAAACCAAAACTAATAATTAAAAGTATTCCTATTAAATACTTATATCTTTTTTTCATAATATCACCATAACAATTATAGCATATTTCTCGATAAAAAAAGAGGTTATCCTCCTATTTTAAATCATCAATATATTTTTTAATATTACTTGATTTTTCTGGAAGTATTATTTTAAGTTTATTTTCAACTTCTACAACACCACGAGCACCAAGTTTATTAATAGATTCTTTTTTTACTAATGAAGTGTCTTTAACTTCTACAATGAATCTTGACATATTAGTTTCATAACTTATAATATTATCTTTTCCACCTAGATATTCAATTAACTTATTAATATCAATTTTAATATCTTTATTTAAAGATTTAACTATTGCAAAAGCAATTAATAAAAGAACTAAGATTATTAATAAATATTCATACCACATATTATCACCATATTAATTATATACTATTTGAAATAAATTTTCTACACCTTTTTAAATATTTTGATTATTATATATTAGAATGGGAGGATTACATGGATGATTTAATTTTTACGACAAATCCGTATATTTTAACTTTAGTAGCAACATTATTTACATGGTTTTTAACCTTACTTGGTTCTGCTTTAGTATTTTTGGTCAAAAATATAAATCCAAAAAAAGAGGCAATAATGATGGGACTTGCATCTGGTGTAATGATAGCAGCATCATTTTGGTCATTAATTATTCCAGGGATTAATATTGCTAGGGAAAATGAAATATCAATTTTATTTCCCATATTTGGAATAATAATTGGAGTATTATTTATTGTATTTGCTGATAGTTTATTGGAAAAACAAAAAGTATCAAATAAAAAGAATTTACTTTTATTTTCAGCTATTACACTTCATAATATTCCAGAAGGTTTAGTAATTGGAGTTGCTTTTGCAGCAGCAGCACTTGGAATTAACGGAGTTACTTATTTAGCTGGGGCAATGCTTGCACTTGGAATTGGGATACAAAATTTACCTGAAGGTGCAGCTATTTCACTACCTTTAAAAAGTCAAGGAGTAAGTTCAAAAAAAGCTTTTCATTTAGGTCATTTATCAGCATCTGTTGAAATAATAGCAGGATTAATCGGAGTTTTTCTTGTTACTTTAATGCAAAGCATGTTACCATTTTTCTTATGTTTTGCGGCAGGTGCAATGATTGGAGTAGTTTTAAGAGAGTTATTACCAGATACTATAATGAAGGAAAAAAATATTACTACAATATCTTTTTTAATAGGTTTTTGTATTATGATGTTTTTAGATGTTATATTAGGATAAAAAAAATTAAGTTTCTACTTAATTTTTTTATTCGTATAATCTTATTTTTATTTTTTTCACTTTTGCGATGTAAATTACTCTTAAATCCTTTCCATTAACAATAATATCTACTTCATGAGTACCTGCTTTTAAATTATTTAAATCAATTGTAGCTATAATATCGCTTTCAGTAATAGAACTTATAACAGATTCTGTACCTTTTACAATAACAGTTATATAAGCATCTTCTTTTCTTAATGGTTCTACTTTTAAACCGGATAAAACATTTAATGGAGTTATTCTAACATTTGTTATTTCTTTGCTAGTTTCCTCTTCTAATACTACATTAATTTTCATTCTCGTTTCTGAAACAAATGTAATACCATTTGGTTTATCAATATTAACATTAAATTCTTTATTAGAATTTAAATCAGTTACATCTAATGGTATAGAAATTTTTTCAACATTAGCAAGAGCTTGAGAATCTCCATATATAGTTATACTTTTAATATTAGTTTTAATTTGTTTAATTGCTTTACCAAAAGCAACTTCTCCAGATGGAACAACCTCAATTGGTACAGTTTTACTTGGAGAGTTAATATTTAAAACAACATCTATTTTTTCTGGTAAAATTTCGACATCAACTACATTACCATATTTGTCATACGCAACAAGAGGAACATTTTGAACTTGATTATCTCCTACTTTAATATTTGCAATATTATTAACATCAACTAAAGCTTTAACAGATGCTACTTTTTCAATCATATGACTAGCACCTTTTACAATAACATTACTTGTTGTACTTGTAACAGTATTTACATTCAATTTAGTATCTAAAAGTTCTTTATTAATAACATCTATATTAAGTTGTTTTGTTGAAGATTCTTTATTATAAATTACAACAGTAACAGTACTTGGATCAAGTTTGTATTTTATAGTATCTATTGGTTGTTGATATTTTAATTCAACTTTATGAGTACCTGCTTTTAAATCAGATAAATCTACAGTTACCTCTTGATTTTTGAGTTGTTTTGCAAGATAAATATCACTAGTTCTACCAATTAAAGTAATATCAACATTTTCTGGAAGACCTTCAACAACATATTTTTCTTCATTATAAATAGCAGTTACATTTTGGTTATATAAAACTTCAGCACTATTTTGAATTAAATTTACATTTTTTATATCAACCATAAAAAAGTAAGTAAATGCAATAAGAAGAGAAATAAAAACTAAAGTTGTTTTTTTAGATAAAAACTTTTCCAAATTTTTAGAATTATCTTCTAATAATTTGTTAAATGAAATAATTAATTTTGTAATTGGTAAAATAATTTTTCTATCAATAAATTTCCAAAACTTTGTAAAAATATTTTTTTTATTTTTATTCATTAAAAATCACCTACTTCTTCAATATTTGGAAGTTCTTCATCTTCATCAAGTAATTTTTTAGGTCTAAGCTCATCAAGTAATAATATTTTCATATCATCTAAAGATAAATTATAATTAAATTCACCATCTACTACAAGAGAAATTCTTCCAGTTTCTTCAGATGCAACTATTACTAAACAATCCGCTTCTTCAGAAATTCCTAAAGCTGCTCTATGTCTTGTACCAAATTTACGGCTAATTTTCATATTTTCACTAATTGGGAATACTGCACCAGCACTACTAATTCTATCTCCTTGAATAATAACTCCTCCATCATGAAGTGGAGTATTAGGAAAGAAAATTGAAATTAATAATTCTTTTGTAACTTGTGCATAAATTGGTTTACTTTTTTCAATAAAATTTGCTAAACTAATATTTCTTTCAATTACTATTAAAGCTCCAATTTTAGATTTTTTGAAATATTCTAAACTTGCAACTATTTCATATACCATTTTTTCTCTTTCGTCCATAGTTAAAATTTTATGTCTACCTAAAAGTTGACTTCTTCCAAGTTTTTCTAAAATCATTCTAATTTCTGGTTGGAAAATAATAATAATAGCAAGTGGACCCCAAGCTACAATATAATCAAGTAAAAGTCCAATCGAAGTAAGACCTAAAACATCACTTAATATTTTAATTCCTACAATTATAATTATACCCTTAAATAAAAGAGTTAATTTTACATTGTTTCTAATGTTTTTTAATAAGAAATATGTAATTACCCATATTAAACCAACATCTAATAATTTTTTAACAAACATGATAATACTATCTAATGTCATATATCCTCCATATTCTATGCAATTATATCACATTTAAAAAACACAGCCAAGTGTGCTTTTAAATTTTACATTACTTATTTTGTTTTTTTATCGAACTTTTTTCTTTCATTTGTATTTAAAATAATTTTTCTAAGTCTAATATTTTCTGGTGTAATTTCAACAAGTTCATCACTATTAATATAATCTAAGCATACTTCAAGTGTCATAACTCTTGGTTTTTTAAGTACAACAGTATTATCTTTTCCAGAACTTCTTGTATTTGTTAATTGTTTACCTTTTATAATGTTTACAGCAAGATCATTTTCTTTGTTGCATTCTCCAATAATCATACCTTCATATACATTTGTTCCAGGTTCAATAAATAATGCTCCTCTATCTTCTAATGCTGCACTAGCATAAGCTGTAGATTTACCATTTTCCATAGAAACAAGTACTCCAAGACTTCTTTCACCAACATTTATTGAAGTATATGGTCTATATTCTTTAAATACATGACTTATAATACCATAACCATGAGTAAGTGACATAAAAATTGACATAAAACCAATTAATCCACGAGCTGGAATAGTATAAACTAATTTAGTATTATCACCTAAATTAATCATTTCGTCCATATTACCATTTCTTCTACCTAAAACTTCAATAATTGAACCAACATAATCAGTTGGTACCTCAATTACTAATTCTTCATATGGTTCATATTTTTTTCCATCAATTTCTTTAATAATTGCTTGCGGTTTTGAAACAGCAAGTTCAAATCCTTCTCTTCTCATATTTTCTAATATTATAGATAAATGAAGTTCTCCACGACCTTTAACTAAGAAAGTTTCTTCGTCTTGTTTTATAACTCTAAGTG
The DNA here is from genome assembly GCA_047971215.1 of Bacilli bacterium. GTDB lineage: Bacteria > Bacillota_I > Bacilli_A > RF39 > JBKDZI01 > JBKDZI01. Next base: position 12,248 of record JBKDZI010000013.1, read on the forward strand.
ATACATCTCTTTTAGTTTCAAGAGATAGTCTTTCTTCAATTTTAGAAGAAGTTACAAACTTGCCTTCAGTACCAGCAAATGGACTATTATTAACTTTAAAGTTCATTTCTAATGTTGGTTCATCAATTCTAAGTGCTGGTAGCGCATTTGTAGATTCAACCGAGCAAAAAGTATCAGATACTAAAACTTCAGTATATCCTGCAATACCTACCATATCCCCAGTAGTCGCACTTTCTAATTCTTGTTTTTTAGTTCCAAAATATCCAAATATTTTAGTAACTTTAAATTGTTTAACAGATTTACTTGAATCTATACAATTTAAACTATCTCCAACTTTAACATTTCCACTAAGAATTTTCCCAATTGCGATTTTCCCAATATACGTATTAAAATCCATAAGAGTTGCTTGAAATTGGAATAAATCATCAAATTTAGTACTAGCTTCCTCTACTTCCTTAACAATTAAGTCGAAAATTGGATCAAAGTTTTCAGTTTGATCTTTAATATCTGGAGATAATGAGGCAGTACCATTAAGTGCTGATGTGTATACTGTTTTAAAATCTAATTGCTCATCTGTTGCACCAAGTTCTACGAATAAATCAAATACTGAATCAAGTACAAAATCTATTCTAGCATTAGGTTTATCTACTTTATTTATACAAACTATAGGCTTTAATCCAGCTTCTAAAGCTTTTTTAAGTACAAATCTAGTTTGTGGCATAGTTGCTTCATATGCATCAACTAAAAGAAGAACACCATCAACTAAAGTCATAATTCGTTCCACTTCTCCACCAAAATCAGCGTGACCAGGTGTATCTAATATATTTATTTTTACATCTTTATATTTAATTGATGTTGGCTTTGAAAAAATTGTTATTCCTCTTTCTTTTTCTATACTATTTGAATCCATTGCTCTTTCATCTAACATTTCATGTTCTAAAAGCGTATTAGATTTTTTTATAAGTTGATCAACTAATGTTGTTTTACAGTGATCAACATGTGCGATTATTGCTATATTTCTAATTTTCATAAGACTACTCCATTTCTTTTACCTAAGTATTGTATCATATTATTAATAATATTGTCTAAAATTTTTTTATTTAGGAATATTTTTAATAAATAAATAATAATATTGTAAAAATAGGTAATATATACAAACTAAAGATTAGCTTTTGAATATTTTATATTAGGGAGGATAAATATATGTGTAATAATAATTCAAATGAATGCACAAATAGTTGTGCAAGCGGTATCACAGATACACTAAAAACTATTGTTGCTCTTCAAAATGCAGCAAATAGATTATCTAGTGAACCAGAAACTTGTAATAGAAATTTCTTAGGAAATTCCAATCGTGGAAATTGTGAATTCAATACTAGACCTATTACTTTATATGGCTGTGGAACAAATGAGCTAATGAGATTTCCAGTAGATAAAGATGATGCTGAAGGTAATGAATCACCTGTTCTTCGTTGTGAAAAAGTTGATGGTTGTACTATTGTATGTCGTGTTTTATGTGAAAAACAAAACGAAACACGTTGCAAAAAATATGAAGCAACTGAAAGTTTTGTAACTATAAATATGTGTTGTGTTGGTGCAGTTAGATGTTTAACTGATACATACGTAGAAATTTGTAACTAAAATAAAAAAGCACAAATTTTATTGTGTTTTTTTAATTCCTTTCTTTTTTAGAATTTCATATCTATTTTTACTATAATTAGTTTGATTTTCAATTAATGTATTAAACATTTCTTCATCTTTGATTTTTAATTGACTAAATCTATTTTGAGAAAGTACAAAATCTTTAGTTAAATCAAAGTTAGGTTCTTTTTGATCAAAAGTAAAAATTTTAGTATTTGGATTATATCTATAAATATTTTTATAACCACATTCTACAGCTTTAAATTCCATAGATATTGAATTTTTAAGTCCACCTTTTATACCATGAGATATACAAGGAGCATAAGCTATTATAATTGATGGCCCATTGTGGTCATTTGCTTCTTTAAAAGCTTTTACAAGAGCTTCTCTATTTGCTCCAAGGGATACCTCAGCAACATAAACATTATCATAAGTCATTGCGATTCTAGCAAGATCTTTTTTATTTGTTTTTTTACCGGATGCTGCAAATTCAGCTATTGCCCCCATCTTAGTTGACTTACTTGCTTGTCCTCCGGTATTTGAATAAACTTCAGTATCAAGTACTAAAATATTTATATTTTCGTTTGATGCAAGTATATGATCAATACCGGAAAATCCAATATCATATGCCCAACCATCACCACCAATACTCCAAATATTTCTTGGAATAAAATATTCTTTTAATGTTTCTACTTTAGAATCAAATTTTGAATAATCAAGTGTTGAATATACTCTTTTACAAATTTGTAAATCATTACTATTTTCTAGCCATAATTTAATAAGTTCATCATCGCTTTTTTGTATTAAAGAAATTAAAGACTCACGATTATGTTTATAAGATTGATAAATACCCATAGCAAACTCTGCATTATTTTCAAATAGTGAATTAGCCCAAGGAATGCTATAAGGAAAACTTGGAGTTGAACCACCATAAATAGAAGAACATCCAGTTGCATTAGCTATTACTAATTTTTCTTCTGTTATTTGAGTTAAAAGTTTAATATAAGCTGTTTCACCACAGCCAGCACAAGCACCTGAAAATTCAAATAAAGGTTTTCTAAATTGAGTATATTTAGAAAAATTATCATTTTCTAAATATGGATTTTCTATTTTTTCAAATAAATATTCATTTGACTCTTCTCTTGTAGTAGATATATGTCTTTCATCCATAGTTAATGCTTTAATGCCTCCTTTTCCTGGACATACTACAGTACAAATTTCACATCCTGTACAATCTTTTTCACTTACACCAATTGTAAAATAGTAATCAGTAAGACCTGGTCCCATTGCTTTTTTACACCTATTTTTCAAATGTTCTGGTGCTTTTTGATATTGATTTTCAGTCATTAAAAATGGTCTTATTACACCATGAGGACAACTTAAACTGCAAAAATTACATTGAATACAATTATCTGCATTATATGAAGGAACAAAATTAGAAATATCTCTTTTTTCAAATTTAGTATTTCCACCTTTAAATACTCCGGTTTTATATTTTTCTAAATCAGAAACTTTTAATGAATATCCATCTACATCATTAATAATTTGAGCAAATGTTTTATCTTTTTTAGAAACTTCTTTAATTTCTTTTGAACTTAAATCTATTAAAAAAAGTTCGTTATCAATCATATCTAATGAGTTATAATTTGCCTTTACTATTTCCATTCCTTTATGTTTGTATGATTCTTCAATATATTTTTTTAAATGCTCTTTAGCAAAATCATAATCAATCAGATTTGTAATTTTAAAAATAGAAGATAATAATATAGTATTTATTCTATTACCAAGTCCTGCTTTTAAAGCAATTTTGTATGCATTAATTATATAAAATTTTATTTTTTTTTCTATAATTGTATTAAAAACCTCATTTGGTAATTTTTCAATTATTTCATCTTTATTATATATAGTATTTAAAAGAAATACAGAGTTTTCTTTTATATTTTCTAATACATTAACATTACCTAAATAACCTTCTTTTGAACAAACTACTAAATCAGGATTATTAACATAATATGTTGAGTTTATTTTATTGTCAGAAACACGAAGATTTCCAATTGTTATACCACCAGATTTTTTTGAATCATATCTAAAATATCCTTGAACATTTTTATTAGTTTCATCGCCAATTAACTTCAATAAACTTTTGCTTGCAGATACCATTCCATCAGATCCATATCCAAAAATTTTGAGTTCTTTTGAATTGTTATTTACAGTAAAATCATTGTCAATTTCAATACTTTTAAATGAAACGTCATCTTCAATTCCGACACTAAAACCTGAAAAATTGTCTTTTTTATCAAGATGATCAAAAACAGACTTAATGTGATTTGGAATAGTATCTCTACTAGAAAGTCCATAATGCCCTCCAATTATCTCTATATCTAAGTCAAAAAATGCATCTCTTACATCTAAATATAATGCTTCACCATTTTGACCAAAACTATAGCTTCTGTCAAGCACAGCAATTTTCTTTACAGTTTTTGGAATGATTGTCCTAATGTGATTTACACTAAATGGTCTAAATAAATAAACGATAATTAGACCCACTTTTTCTTTTTGTTTATTAAGTTTATCTACTACTTCTTTTGCAGTATTAGTACAAGACCCCATAGCAATAATTATCTTAGTAGCTTCTTTATGTCCATAATAAACAAATGGCTTATAGTTTATACCTGAAATTTTTGAAACTTCCTCCATTATCTTTTCAATTTTTTCGGGTGTTTCCATATAATATTTATTTCTAGATTCTACACTAGTAAAATAAATATCTTCATTTTGAGCTGTTCCACGAGTAGTAGGATTTAAATTAATCATGCCTCTATTTTTAAATTCATTAATTTTATCAAAATTTATTAAATGTTTATAATCTTCAAAATCTAATTCATTAATTTTATTTATTTCATGACTAGTTCTAAACCCATCAAAAAAATGAAGAATTGGAAGATTAATTTCGTATGTTGAAAGATGTGAAATAAGAGCCATATTTGAAGCATCTTGTACATTTTGTGATGCCATAATTACATAACCAGTATCACGAGTTGCATATACATCACTATGGTCTCCAAAGATAGATAGTGCATGAGTAGCAACAGTTCTTGCAGCAACATGAATAACGCTAGGTAGCATTTCACCAGCAATTTTATACATTGTTGGAATCATTAAAAGTAATCCTTGACTTGCAGTAAAAGTTGTAGCCATAGAACCTGCCTCAAGGCTACCATGAATTACACCTGCAGCACCTGCTTCTGATTGCATTTCTACGACCTTAACTTCGTTTCCAAAAATATTTTTTTTACCTATTGAAGAATCACTATCTATATTTGCTGCCATTGGAGAAGAAGGTGTGATTGGATAAATACCCGCTACTTCAGTAAAATTGTATGCAATATTTGAAGCAGCCTTATTTCCATCTAAAATTATATTTTTCATATTTCTCCTACTCTAAAGTTATATTTTCTTCTTTAAGTATATCTTTAAATTTTTCTTTAAATACTACTATTTCTTTTTTAATTACATCAGGATAAATAGCTTTACTTTGAGTAAAAGCCTCATAAATATCAATTAAATCTACATCAGACTTATCAGAATAAGCTGCTATTGCAAAAGCTTTTGATAATATAGTTAAAACTATATCCGGATATCTTGAAGATAAAATATATTCTCTTTTATACTCACTAGTAGCATCAGTAATAAATTCCATAATTAATCTTATTACATAAATTGTATATTTAATTTTAATTCCATATTTCTTTTCAATTTTTGGAAGGGTTTTAATAAGAATTTCAATAGTTTGATCTCTAGTTGGTTCTGCTACCATAACTTTATCAAAACGACGAATAAAAGCTCTATCTTTTACTAAATAACGTTCATATTCAGCTGTAGTAGTAGCTCCAATTAACTTAATAGCACCCCTATCAACTGCAGGTTTTAGAATATTAGCAAGGTCCATAGAAGTAGATTCTTTATTTCCTATTAAAGTATGAATTTCATCAATAAAAAGGATAGTCTTATCTCTTTTCATTAAATCGTTTATCATAACTTGAATTTTAAGTTCTTCTACACCATCTAAAACAATAGTACCAACTAAAGAACTTGAATTTATTTTATACACTTTATGATTTTGTAATCTTCCTGGTACTTCATTTTTTTTAATTCTATAGGCTAAACCTTCTACAATAGCAGTTTTACCAATTCCTGGTAGTCCTACTAAAATTCCAGATTTATCAGGAGTTATTAAAATAACTATTAAATCTCTTATTTCTTGTTCTCTTGCAATTGAAGGATCTGTAATATACTCGTTATCTGTTAAACATTCAGCATATCTATCTATAAAACTAATCTTACCTTTTATAACAGGTGTTTTTTCTACTTCTAACATTTCAAAATCTTCCATAATTTAACTCACTTTCCTTAAACATTTATGATTTTTCATAAACTTTTTAATTCCAAATTCATGAGAAAATGCAACTGACATAATTGTATTATCTACAGATACAATAATACCAATTCCATATTTTTCATGTTCTACTTTCATACCTATTATATATTCTTGATCATCCTCATAAAAAGAATCTTTTTTCTCAAAAATAGGCAATTTTTCAATATTACCTTCAATTAGATTTGTTCCAATTTCATTTATAAATCTACTTGGTGGATTAATTGTAATTTTTCCAAAAAGCATACGACTTCTTGCATTAAATATGTATAACTTATCCTTTGCCCTTGTAAGTGCTACATAACAAATACGCCGTTCTTCCTCCAGACTTTCAGGATTATCAAAAGAATTAAAATGTGGAAAAATACCTTCTTCAAATCCAATTACAAAAACTACTTGAAACTCAAGACCTTTTGCAGCATGAATAGTCATTAGTGTTAATTTTTCATCAGAATCACTATATTCTGTTTTATCACTAACTAAACTTATTTGATCTAAAAAATCACTTAAATTAATATTACCTTCTTTTTCCTCAAAAGTTTTAGTAATACTTTTAAACTCTTCCAAATTTTCAAGCCTTGCATTTGATTCAATTGTATCATCTGCCTGATAACTTTCTTTAATTCCACTTATATTTAAAATTTCATCTACAAGATCCGTCAAAGTATTTTTTTCACTAAATTCTTTAAGATATATTATATCTTCTTTAAATTTTAATTCTTTTCCTTCTTTTATTATGTCAAAAATTGAAGAATCATTCTCTTTAGCAAGAGATATTAATCTATCTTGTTTTTTATTACCGATTCCCCTTTTTGGATAATTAACAACTTTTAATAAACTTTCATTATCTAAAGCATTATAAATAAGCTTTAAATAGGAAATAAGCGCTTTTATTTCTAGTCTATCGTAAAAATAAAAATTACCAACAATTTTATAATTAATATGTTCTTTTCTAACTTCTTCTTCTATTTTTCTAGATTGAGCATTAGTCCTATAAAGTATTGCCATGTTAGAAAGAGATGTACCTTTAGATACTAAATCTTTAATTTCAGCAGTAATAAGATATGCTTCATTAGTCTCATCAAAAGCACGTATATATCTAATTTTATCTCCTACTTCATTTTTAGTCCATAAATTTTTATCATGGCGAGCTTTGTTGTTCTTAATTACATTATTAGCAGCATTTAAAATATTACTCTTTGAACGATAATTTTCTTCAAGCATTACAATATTTGCATCCTTATAATCTTTTTCAAAATTTAATATGTTTTTATAATTTGCACCACGCCAAGAATATATACTTTGATCATTATCTCCAACAACACATAAATTTTTATATTTATGAGCAAGCATTTTACTTAAAATATATTGAGCTTCATTTGTATCTTGATACTCATCAATAAAAATATATTTAAATCTTTCTTGATAATATTCTAAAATGTCACTATGCTCTTTAAATAATTTAATTGGTAAAATAAGTAAATCATCAAAATCAACTGAATTAGCAGATTTTAGTCTTTTTTGATATTCAATATATATTTTTAATAATATTTTATCTGTATCACTTTTTGAAAATTTAATAAATTCTACTTCTGAAACTAAATCATTTTTCAAAGATGATATTTTATTTTTGAAAAAAGTTGGGGACATTCTTTTAGGATCAATATTAAAATCTTTTAAAATTCTCTTTATCAAAGATGTACTATCTGATGAATCAAGTATTGTAATGTTGCTTTTAAAATCTAATTCGTTATAGTTATGTCTAATTATATAAAGTCCAAAAGAATGGAATGTAGAAACAAATGGTAAATAGATATTTTCTCCCAACTTTTTAGATAACCTTTCTTTCATTTCTTTTGATGCTTTATTTGTAAAAGTTATTGCTAATATATTGTAAGGACTTACATTTCTTTCATGAATTAAATATCCTATTTTTTCTGTTAATACTCTTGTTTTACCACTACCTGCCCCTGCTAATATTAAAAGGGGACCTTCTGTAATTGAAAATGCTTCTTGTTGTGCTTTATTTAATTCTACCATTATTATCACCATAATTATTTTATCATATTTTGTATTTTAAGTATATATCCAAAATCATAAGTAATTAATAAACAACTAATTTAACAGTTGCTTTTTTTAACTTTTTTATACATTTTTTTATAACCTAAAATAATTGCCGCTTTTTCTACTTCCTGCAAATCAATATTTTCTATAATTCCTATTTCGTCTTTATCCATTGTCTCTTTAAAATATTTTTTAAGACTTTTATATTGTGATTGTAATCTAATAGTTTTATGTGTTACAGATATTTTTCTTCTACATAATTTTTCGGTTATTTCCTGATGAGTTTTAGAAAGTGAATAAGATTTTATAATTAAATCAATTTCATTTACTGACCAATGTTTAATTTTTGTCCTAATGTTTAGATCATCAAGATTTGAATTGATAGATGCTTTTGTACGATTTAATATTTGAATAATTTCTTTATATTCATAAATTATAGAATTTGTTCTATCTTTTAAAAAAATTCTTTACTTGAATCAAATATGATAATGCTATTTTACCAACAATAAATCTATTTGTCTTGCTTTTGTTTATATTATTTTAAACATTATTTTATTAACATAAATTGTAATTTGAAAGCTAAACATTTTTAAGCAATCTCAAACTTTTTTTCTCGTCAAGATAATCCCTATGATTCTACCTATAAGAATAATAGGACTTATTCTAACAAA
>JBKDZI010000014.1:0-12814 GCA_047971215.1 Bacilli bacterium
ATGATATTAAACACCTACTTGATTAGTTTTTTGCACTGGTTTATTGGCCACATGAAATTTATTTATGTATTCTCGTAATATAAAACATCTAGTGTTAACTAACTGATCAACAATCAAAATAAAAACTGTGATTAGAGTCTTCTTAAACAGTCAAGCTGTATAATTATAACAAATTTGTTATAATATACAAATTTTATAGAAAGGAATAATCAGTTGGAATACTTCATATTCCCTAATACTGATTATACGAGATTATTTATGAAAGTTATAGAAATAAATAATTTAACGAAAAATTATGGTGAGGGAAAAGGTATCTTTAATATTTCATTCTCAATTAAAAAAGGTGAAGTATTTGGCTTTCTAGGTCCAAATGGATCTGGTAAAACTACAACTATTCGTAATTTAATGGGTTTTATAAAAAGTGATAGTGGATATTGTAAAATCAACGATCTTAACAGTTTTAAGAATAGTGATGAGATTCAGCAAAATTTAGGTTATATTCCAGGAGAAACATCATTTTTTAAAGATATGACTGGAATTGAATTTATTAAATTTATTGGTAATTATAGAAAATTAAAATCATTTGATAAAGCATATGAACTTATTAAAAGATTTGATTTAAATCAAAATACTAAAATTAAAAAAATGTCTAAAGGTTCCAAACAAAAAATTGCTATTATAATAGCATTTATGCATAATCCTGAAATTTTAATTTTAGATGAAGCTACAAGTGGTCTTGATCCGATAATGCAACAAGAGTTTATTAACTTGATTAAGGAAGAACAATCAAAAGGAAGAACAATTTTAATGTCCTCTCATATTTTTGGAGAAATTGAAAAAACTTGTACAAAAATAGGGATTATTAGAAATGGTAAAATTATCAGTATTATTGATATAAATAAATTAGTAAAAACAAGAGAAAAAAATTTTAAAATAACTTTTAAAAGTAAGAATGACGCTTTAGAGTTTACTAAAAATAAGTTAAACATTTTAAAGATTGATGAAAATACTGTTGAAGTAAAATTAACAATGAACATAAACAAATTTATTTCTTTATTATCAAATTATAATATTATTGACTTAGAAGAAATCAAGCAAAATATAGAAGAAAAAATTTTAAAATTTTATGGAGGATCAAATGCTAAATAAAACATTGTATAAATATGGTATCAAATCAAATTTAAAAATCTTTTTTATATTTATATTTTTAATTACTATGTATATTTCAGTAATTTGTTCAATGTATAATAAAGAAAGCCAAGAATTATTATATGAATTTAGTAAAACAATGCCAGAGATGATGACATTATTTGGAATGAATGGAGAATTAAATAATAGTTATATTTCATTTTTAATATCATATTTATATGGATTTATTTTACTTATAATTCCAATGATATTTTCAATTATTCTTTCTAATAAATTGATAAGTTCATATGTAGAAAATAAATCTATGAGTTACTTACTTTCATCATCAAATAAACGAATTGTAATATTTAATACTCAATTTTGTGTATTAATGACTTTTGAAACAATTTTATCTATATATATAACTTCTCTAATACTGATTTTATCAACTATATTATTTCCCTTAGAACTTAATCTTAATAAATTTATAATACTTAACACTGGATTATTTGCATTTAACATACTTTTATCTAATATATCATTATTTTTTTCTACACTTACAAACGAATCGAATTCTTCTTACCTTTATGGAGCAGGAAGTTTGCTGTTTTTTTATCTAATTCAAATGCTTGTTAATTTTGGAGGAAATTTGGATAAATTAAAATATTTTACTATTTTTACATTATTTGATTCTAATGGACTTATTAATTTTAATACAATTTCAATTATATTTATATTTATAATTATATGTATTATTATTAGCTTATATTTATTAGCAAAAAGAATATTTATTAAAAAAGACTTGCATGTATAAAATTTTAAAATTATATGCAAAATGTATAAATGCAACTAAAAGTTTGCAAAAAAGCAACTTTAACATGATAGCGCAACTACTAATAAATATAATATAATCTTTATGGAGGTAAGAAAAATGAGATTTTCAGAAAAATTAACACTACTTAGGAAAAAGAACAATTTTAGTCAAGAAGAATTGGCAGGTAAACTTGAAATTTCAAGACAAGCTGTATCAAAGTGGGAGTCGGGTTCTAGTTATCCAGATATGGAAAAAATCTTGTTAATTTGTAAAATTTTAAATTGTACATTAGAAGAATTGATGGATGATGGAAGTATAGGAAATAATAAAGCACAAAAACAAGAAAAAAATTACAATGAAATTATTATTAATAAATTTAATAGTTTTTTATCTTTAATTACTAAAACTTATAATATGTTTAGTGCAATGACGTTTAAACAGAAAATTATGTGTGTGATTGAGATGTTTATTTTAGGAATAATTTTAGGTGTTATAAGTATTATTTGTGGACTAATTTTTACTTATTTATTACATACAATTCTATTTATATTACCTATAAAATTGTTAAATTTAATATTTGGTTTTGTTTGCATTATTTTATTTGTAATTGATACAATAATATTTTTTCATATATTTAAAGTTAGATTTTTAGATTATTATATAACTATAGAAGATAATAATTCTCTTAAAAAAGAAATAGAAGTTTCTATTGAAAATAATGAATCAAAAAAGTATATTGAAAAAGAAAAACAGAAAATAATAATTCGTGATGTTAATCATTCAGGTATAAACCTTATTCAAAGTATTAAATCATTTGTTTTGTTATCAGCAAAATTTTTACTTATTATATTTGGAGTAGGAATCTTGAGTTTATTGTTTATTGCATGCATAACAGGAGCAATTTCTATAATGCATATTAAATACATAATTTTTATTGAAACCTTTTTTATAAGTTTAGGTGTAATTATTATGTCAGTTGTATCTTTAGAATTTATTTTTAAATTTATTTTTAATCAAAAATTTAATTTAAAAAGATTATTTATAACACTAATATGCGGATTTATTATTTCATCATTATCTGTTGGCTTTTTAATAGATACATCTTTTAAAATGACAACAATTAAAAAAGATAATAATGAAATAAGTGAATTTATATTTGAAAAAAATGAAACTGAATACTTTCAAGCTTCAGTTTATGAAGTTAACTATATAATTGATGAATTTCGTAAAGATATTAAATTTGAATTTAAATACAATAAACCGGTTTATTTAAATTCATATGAGACAGGTACTAAGTATTTTTCTTATGATGATACAATGTATCTAAATACTTTTAAAGAATTTATTAATAATATAGAAAATAATAAAATATATATATATAATAGTCCAGTTCTTAATATTTATGGATCTTCTGATAATATTAATTATATTAAAAATAAGTCAGCTGTCCGTATTTTAAAATAAAAATAATTTATGTTATAATTAAAGAAAATTAAAAACTATTTTATATTAACTATGTATTACGATTTTTCTAAAATGAATTTTTTATTCAATTAGTTTTGCAATAATTAAATAATAAATAAAATACATGCAATTATACAGAAAATCATTTGAAAAATTCTGTATAAAAAACAAAGATAAGAATCATAGAGAAACATCAAAAAATTGCTAACAATTTAATTAAATACTGTTTTAAAAATCCTACTTGCAAAGAAGATATTGCACAGTTGATAGTAAAAAATATAACCTAACCATAATGATAGTGTTGATTGCAAAGTTATTTTAATGTATTTGCAACAAGATATTATAGAAAAAAAGTCATTTAAAAACAAAATGACTTTTTATATTGCGATTAAGTTTGATTATATCTTTTGTTGTAGTCTTTTGGAAACATCTCGCTTTTATATACCGGACAAGTAAATGTTAAAAATGCTAATTCCTATTTCTTGTTGAAATTTATTTTCTTCGATAAAGAGTTAGTGTAAATCAATGTCAAGTACCAATGATATTCGCCAAAGAGTTCCTAATGAAAATGTTTGACGAATAGAACTTTCCATATTAGATATAAAATTAGGCGAATAATTGATTAAATCGGTTAATTGTACTTGTGTTAATCCCTTTAGTTTTCGGTACTTTTTATATTTCTTCCTACAATTTGATAGACATAGTTTTCATCACTTCTTTTGATTTGCATACTATCACTAATAATTATAGTATATTAAAAATATCGGTTATTTATTACGCTATTAAGGATAGTTTTGTAGTAACTACACCTAATAGTATGAATAATAACAAAACCACCAATGACAAAAAATGACAAAATTCTGTCAAATAGTAGTAATTTTTTTAAAAATGTGGTTTTGTCAATGAAAGAACATCAAAGTTTTGTATGAAATGTGGCAACTCATTTGCAAATGCTAATGCTGCACAACCAATACAAGATATTTCTCAAAATAATGGAGTAAATGCTAATTTTCAACACCAAAATATTCTTAATGAAAATTTTGGTAATACAACCAATGAATTTGTTGCAAATCAACAACAATCTAATCAAACATTATCAGAAAAACTTGCTAAAGATAATCCTATAAAACTATTTATGCAAAAAGTTAGTAAAAATATAAAAGAATTTGTTAAAAAAGCAAAAAAAATTTTTATTGATGTTTACTTTAAAGGGTACAGTTCAAGATTCGGTAGACTGTCTTGTTTAAAATACGAAAAAATGATAAAATTTTATATGTAGTTAAATGCAGTACAACCTATCATAATTTAGTACCGAAAATTAAAACAGATGCAATCATTCGTATTTTGACAAAAAAAGGGAAAAATTAACCACTTATTTTTTGCAAAATTCGTATCGTGATTTTTAGATACAAATTTTGTAGTTGATAGTAGTCATAGTAAGGAGGACAAAATGTTTAAAATTCACTCAAAATATAGCCCGGCAGGAGATCAGCCGAAGGCAATAAAGCAACTCGTTGAAGGAATTGAAAAAGGCGAAAAACATCAAGTTTTACTTGGAGCAACAGGAACAGGTAAAACTTTTACTATGGCAAATGTAATTGAGAAAGTTAATAAACCTACATTAATTCTTGCTCATAATAAAACTCTTGCTGGACAATTATATTCTGAGTTTAAAGAACTATTTCCTAATAATGCAGTTGAATATTTTGTATCATATTATGATTATTTTCAGCCAGAAGCATACGTTCCTTCTAGTGATACCTATATAGAAAAAGATTCAAGTATTAATGATGAAATTGATGAACTTAGACACAGAGCTACATCAAATTTAATAAATAGAAAAGATGTTATAGTAGTTGCATCTGTTTCATGTATTTATGGTATTGGAGAAATTGAAAATTACAAAAAAATGACAGAAACGTTAAACATTGGTGATATTAAAGATAGAGACAAAGTTATTCTAAAATTAATAGATATGCTTTATGAAAGAAATAATATTGATTTTAAAAGAGGAACTTTTAGAGTAAATGGAGATGTATTAGATATTGTTCCCGTAAGTGAAAGAAGTAAAGGAGTTAGAATAGAGTTTTTTGGAGATGAAATTGATGCTATTAAAGAATTTGATATTTTAACAGGGAAAATTTTAAATACTAAAAAATCTGTTACTTTATTTGCTGCTAGCCACTTTGTTACTGATAATGATAAAATTACTGAAACAATTAACAGGATTAAAAAAGAGTTAGAAAGTAGATTAAAATATTTTAATGATGAAGGAAAATTATTAGAGGCAGAACGTTTAAAAAACAGATGCGAATATGATATTGCTATGCTTAGTGAAACGGGTTTTTGTACGGGAATTGAAAATTATTCAAGACATGTTGCACTTAAAGATGAGGGAGAAATGCTTACTTGTTTAATTGATTATTTTGGTAATGATTTTCTTTTAATAGTTGATGAATCTCATGTAACACTTCCTCAAGTTAGAGCAATGTTTAATGGAGATAGAAGTCGTAAACAAACTTTAGTTGATTATGGTTTTAGACTTCCATCAGCACTTGATAATAGACCTCTTCGTTTTTCTGAATTTGAAGAAAAAATAAAAAATGCAGTATACGTATCAGCAACTCCAGAAGAATATGAGCTTGGAAAAACTAATGGAGATTTTATACAGCAAATAATTAGACCAACTCATTTACTTGATCCAGTTATTGAAGTTAGAAAAAGTACCAATCAAATTGATGATTTAGTAAATGAACTTAATATAAGAATAGAAAAAAAAGAAAAAGTGCTTATTACAACACTTACTATTCGTATGTCAGAAGAACTTACTAATTATTTAAAAGATATAAATATTAAAGTTGCCTATCTTCATTCAGAAATTAAGACCTTAGATAGAATGCGTATTATTAGAGATTTAAGACTTGGTAAATATGATTGTATTGTTGGAATAAATTTACTTAGAGAAGGACTTGATATTCCAGAAGTTAGCTTAGTAGCAATTTTAGATGCAGATAAACAAGGTTTTTTAAGAAGTAGAACAAGTTTAATACAAACTATTGGACGTGCTGCTAGAAATATTGAAGGAAAAGTTATAATGTATGCAGATAATATTAGTAATGCTATGAGGGAGGCTATTGACGAAACTTCAAGAAGAAGAACAATACAAAAAGAATTTAATGAAGAAAATAATGTTATTCCAAAAGCAATAAAAAAAGAAATTAAAGATTTAATTTCTAATATTGAAGAAATTACTGAAACAGAATTTACTGAAAGTAAATCAGTTGAAGAAATGATTAAAACTATGGAAAAAGAAATGAATAAAGCAGCAAAAGATATGGATTTTGAAAAAGCTATAAAATTGCGTGATACTTTATTTGAATTAAGAAATCAGTAAAAAAACAGCCTAATAAGCTGTTTTTAACGCAATGTTTTTTTAAATGGTTTAGTGTTTGTATAATTTGGATTTGAAACAATTATACCATTTTCACAAATAAATTGAGAATCATATCTTTCAGAAAGTTCAATTAATATTACATTACTTCTATAGTTGTTAATTGTATGTGAGTAACCTAATACTCCATTCATTATATCAAAATAAAAATTTCCTTTATCATTTTGATCAAAAAATTTACCTTCAAATATATCAATATCTTTAATTTTCATAACTCCTCCTTGCTATATTATATTTATATTTAGATAAATGTATACTTCAATTATAATTTAAATCCAAATATAAGTAACACATATATTATCAATAATATAAAACTTTGTCAACAAATTTTTAAATAGTTTTTCCAAACATATGTTTACATCTTTTTGATATTTTTGTTGTGTTTTTATAATTATTGTAGTATTATTGACACAGATACGTTCAAAATAAATATTATAAAGGTGATTTTATGAATGATAAAATAATAATAAAAGGTGCAAGAGAAAATAACTTAAAAAATATAGATTTAGAACTTCCTAAAAATAAACTCATTGTAATGACAGGAGTTTCAGGTTCAGGAAAAAGTTCACTAGCATTTGATACAATTTATAATGAAGGTCAAAGAAGATATGTAGAAAGTTTATCTGCTTATGCTAGACAATTTTTAGGTGGAAATGAAAAACCTGATGTAGATTCTATTGAGGGATTAAGTCCTGCAATAAGTATTGATCAAAAAACTACAAATAGAAATCCTAGAAGTACTGTTGGAACTATTACAGAAATTTATGATTATTTGCGTCTTTTATACGCAAGAATTGGTATTCCACATTGTCCAGTACATAAAAAGCCAATTTCAAGTCAAAGTATTGAAGAAATGGTTCAACAAGTAATGAAAGAAGAAGATGGTACTAAATTACTTATTTTATCACCAATTGTAGAAGGAGAAAAAGGTACACATAAAGAATTGTTTTCAAAATTATTAAAAGATGGATTTACAAGAGTTATTGTAAATGATAATATGTATGATTTAACTGAAGATATTGAACTTGAAAAAAATAAAAAAGATAATATTTCAGTTGTAATAGATAGAATAGTGTTAAAAAGTGAATCTAAAAGTCGTTTATATGATTCTATTGAAAATGCTTGTAAATTATCTAGAGGTAAAGTAATAGTTGATTGTTTAGATAAAAAGAAAATTTTAATGAGTGAGCAATTTGCTTGTAATGAATGTGATTTTTCTCTTTCAAAGTTAGAACCAAGAATGTTTTCTTTTAATTCACCTTTTGGTGCTTGTGAAGATTGTGCAGGTCTTGGAATATATAATAAAATTTCTGTAGATTTAATAATTCCAAATAAAGATATTAGTATTAACGAAGGTGCGATAAAAACTTTAAATATAGATGATACAAGAAATATTTATTATCAATTACTAAGAATTTGTTGTGAAGAATATGGAATTGATTTAAATAAAAAAGTTAAAGATTTAACAAAGAAGGAACTTAATATAGTTCTTTATGGTAGTCCAGATAGGATTCGTTTTAATTTTAAAACTAATGGAAAATCAACATATAATGCCTTAGAAAGATATGAGGGTGTTTGTAATAATTTAGAAAGAAGATATTTAGAAACTAATAGTGCATATATAAGAGAATGGATTTCAGGTTTTATGAGTGAAAAGCCATGTGAAACTTGCTCCGGGGATCGTTTAAAAGAAAGTATTCTAAATGTATTAATTAATAGCATAAATATAGCAGACATTACAAAATTATCTATTGGAGATATGCTTGTATTTTTTAAAACTATTGAACTTGATGAAACAAAAAAAGAAATTTCAAAATTAATAATTAAAGAAATTGAATCTAGATTAACTTTTCTTGTTAATGTAGGTCTTGATTATTTAACACTAAATAGAAGTGCAGGAACTTTATCTGGTGGTGAGGCTCAAAGAATTAGACTTGCAACTCAAATTGGATCTAAATTAACTGGCGTTTTATATGTATTAGATGAACCAAGTATTGGGCTTCATCAAAGAGATAATGAGCGTTTAATAAATACTTTACTTGAAATGAAAGAGCTTGGTAACACTTTGATAGTTGTAGAACATGATACTGATACAATGCTTGCAAGTGATTATTTAGTAGATATAGGCCCTCGTGCTGGAGTGCATGGTGGTAGAGTTATTTCAAAAGGTACCCCTAAAGAAGTAATGGAAGATGAAAATAGTATAACGGGACAATATTTATCTGGTAAAAGAAAAATAGAATTACCAAAAACACTTAGAAAAGGTAATAAAAAATATCTTCAAGTAAAAGGTGCTAGCGAAAATAACTTAAAAAATATTAACGTTAAATTTCCACTTGGTAAATTTATTTGTGTTACAGGAGTTTCAGGGTCAGGAAAAAGTACACTTGTAAATGATATTTTGTATAAAAAAATTGCTACTTATCTATATCCATCAAAAGAAGTTCCTGGAGCTCATAAAGAAGTAAAAGGATTAGATTTAATTGACAAAGTTGTAGATATTTCTCAAACTCCAATTGGAAAAACGCCACGAAGTAATCCAGCAACTTACACTGGAGTTTTTGATAAAATACGTGATTTATTTACTGAAACAAAAGAAGCAAAAATTAGAGGATATAAAAAAGGTAGATTTTCATTTAATGTAAAAGGTGGACGTTGTGAAGTTTGTAGTGGTGATGGTGTTAAAAAAATTGAGATGCACTTTTTACCAGATGTTTATATACCTTGTGAAGTTTGTGGTGGAACTAGATTTAATAGCGAAACATTAGAAGTAAAATTTAGAGGTAAAAATATTGCTGAACTATTAGATATGACTGTTGAAGATGCTTTTGATTATTTTGATGGTCTTGAAAAAATTCAAAGACCACTTAAAACATTGATTGATGTAGGACTTGATTATATAAAACTTGGTCAAAGTTCAACAACTTTATCTGGTGGGGAAGCTGCTCGCGTTAAACTTGCTAAGGAATTACAAAAAAAGCCAACAGGTAAAAGTGTATTTATATTAGATGAACCTTCAACAGGCCTTCATACAGAAGACATAAGTAAACTTCTTAAAATATTACATAGAATTGCTGACAATGGTGATACTGTTATAGTAATTGAACATAATTTGGATATTATAAAAGTTAGTGATCATATTATAGATTTAGGACCTGAAGGTGGCTTTAGAGGTGGACAAATTATTTTTGAAGGTACACCATTTGAATGTACTAAATGTAATATTAGTCATACAGGAAAATTTTTGAAAAAAGAATTTGAATAGTAATACTATTAAGAAGAGGAAAAATGTCGGAAAAAGAATTTTTAGACCGATTATTTTTAAATAATAAAACTGAATTAAAAATTGATAATTTAAAAACTTTAATTAAATAAAAAGTAGATTTTTGAAAAAAGTCTATTTTTTTATTGTAATTCATAGAATTTATTGTTATAATGGTTTTGTGCGACTGGCTATGATATGTGAGGTTGTTGATACACAAGGATGAGTTGCCTTTGTAAAACAAGTTTTTACATTGAGCAAGTCTATAACAAGAATATAGGCGAGAGGAGGAACAGAAATGGCAAATACTAAAATTCGTATTAAGTTAAAAGCTTACGAACATCGTGTTTTAGAAAATGCTTGCATGCGCATAATTGAAACTGTTAATAGAATGGATGGAGAAGTAGTTGGACCAATACCAATGCCAACTAAAGTTGAAAAAATCACTATTCTAAGAGCTGTTCACAAATATAAAGATTCACGTGAACAATTTGAAAAGCGTACGCATCAAAGACTAATTGATGTAGTAAATCCAAGTAAAGAACTAATCGATACTTTAAGTCGTTTAGAAATGCCAAGTGGTGTTGGAATTACAATTAACCAAAAATAATGGAGGAAAAACATGAGTAAAGGAATCTTAGGACGTAAAGTTGGGATGATGAGCGTTTTTACAGAAACTGGTGAATTAGTTCCAGTAACTGTAATTGAAGTTACACCTAATGTTGTTACGCAAATTAAAACTATAGCTAACGATGGTTACGATGCTATTCAAGTAGCATTCGAAGAAATTCGTGAAAAATTAGTTTCAAAGTCATTAAAAGGTCATTTTGCAAAAGCAGAAGTAACACCTAAGCGCTTCGTTAAAGAATTTAAAGATGTAAATGTTAGTGACTATTCTTTAGGAAAATTAATTGAAGCTAATATTTTTAAAGCAGGAGAAATCGTTGATGTAACTGCTAGAAGTAAAGGTAAAGGTTTTCAAGGGGTTATTAAAAGACATAACCAATCTAGAGGACCGATGAGTCATGGTTCACAATACCATAGAGGTGTTGGATCAATGGGTACGATGAGACCAGCAAGAGTTTTACCAGGTAAAAAGTTACCAGGACATATGGGTAACCAAATGAAAACTGTTCAAAATTTAGAAATTATTAGAGTTGACTCTGAAAACAATGTAATTCTAATTAAGGGGAACGTTCCAGGTCCTAAAAAAACACTTGTTACTATTAAAACTGCTATTAAAAAAGCAGAAGTAAAAAATGATGCTAAAGTATTAGTTTCTTATAATAAAGAAGAAATAGCAGAATAAAAGTAAAAGTTGAGAGGAGGAAACATAATGTCAAAAGTAAATATGATAACTACTAGCGGTGAAAATAAAAAAGTTGATTTGAATGAAAATATTTGGAATGTTGAAATTAACCGTGTAGTTTTACATGATGCTGTTGCAGTTGCAAGAAACAATGCTAGACAAGGTACACATAGTTCTAAGACTCGTGCTGAAGTTAGTGGTGGTGGTAAAAAACCATGGAAACAAAAAGGTACTGGTAATGCCAGAGCCGGAAGTAACAGAAGTCCAATTTGGGTTGGTGGTGGAACAACTTTTGGTCCTAATCCAAACAAAAATTACAAAATCAAAATGAATAGAAAAGAAAGAAAACTTGCTCTTAAATGTGCACTTGCTAGTAAACTTGCTGATGATGAGTTATTAGTGGTTGAAAGTTTAACACTTGAGAATAATAAAACTAAAGGTGCAGTAAAGTTAATCAATGATTTAAAAATTGATTCAACTGTATTATTTGTTACAAAAGAATATAATGAAAATTTAGTTTTATCAACAAGAAATTTAGGAAGAGTTTGTGTTCTTAGCTATGATCAAATAGATGTACTAACTATTTTAATTTGTAAATATTTAGTAATCGAAAAAGACGCAGTTAAATTATTAGAGGAGGGGCTTGTATAATGAATAATTATAGACAATTAATAATAGCGCCAATATTAACTGAAAAATCTAATAATGCGCAAAAAGAAAATAAAATAACTTTTAAAGTTAAAAAAAGTGCAGATAAAACAACACTTAAAATAGCAGTTGAAAAATTATTTAATGTTGAAGTTGAAGATATTAAAACAATTAATGTAAGTGGAAAAGTTAGAAGAAAAGGTCGTCGTGATCAAGGAAGAACTAGTGATTACAAAAAGGCAATTGTTACTTTAAAAGAAGGACAAACAATAAAATTTGATTAGGAGGAATTAAAATGGCAATCAAAAGAGTTAAACCATATACACCTTCTCGTAGAAATATGACATCTTTATCATTTGATGAGATTACAACTAGTACACCGGAAAAAAGTTTATTAGTTAAAAAAGTTAAAACTGGTGGACGTAATAACCAGGGTAAAATTACTACGAGACACATTGGTGGTGGAGCTAAACAAAAATACCGTTTAATTGATTTTAAACGTAATAAGTTTGATGTTTTAGGTAAAGTGGCTACAATTGAATACGATCCAAATAGAACAGCAAATATTGCTTTAATAAATTATTTGGATGGTGAAAAAAGATATATTATTGCTCCAAAAGGAATTAAAGTTGGAGATACAATAGTAAGTGGAGATAATGTTGATGTTAAAGTTGGTAATAGTATGCCAATTAAAAGTATACCTATAGGTACAACTATCCATAATGTTGAATTAAGACC